>DBFWRP010000479.1:0-9307 GCA_048222005.1 Muribaculaceae bacterium
AGTTAACGCAATTTCGAGGGTCAAGTATAAACGAAAAATCGACGTATGAAAATTCACATTTCATCAATGGTATCGCCGTAGGCGATATGCTGTGGTTACCCCCATGAAAGCGCAGCGCATCATGGGGTAGGTGACGTGGAATAAGCAGCGCACCTCGGAGAGGTAGCGGCCGTGTGTCGACAGGATGAGATATTATTATGCTGTGAAAGTCTCCGGAAAGAATCATCGTACATTCGCATCCTCATCCTTACTCACGGCCGCTACCTCTCCGAGGTGCGCCCAACTCACTCTCCCACCTACCCCATGATGCGCTGCGCTTTCATGGGGTTAACCATGGCCCATCGCCTCCGGCGATAGTTTTCCCGGAACGCAATGGAGGCAGGGAGGAGGGTTGGGACATCCGGATACGTGCCGTGCTATAAATAAAAAAACATCGGGAGCATGTGGCAGAGACCTGCCGACATGCTCCCGCTTTGTGGGTTGAGCGCACCGCGCACAGAAATTCAGTGAGGCACTCCCGAATTATGACTCGCTTTCGCCGATGGCAGCTACGATGCTGTTGAAGATGTCGTCGACGGAGCCTGTGCCTTTGATCTGGCGGTATTTCCCCTCCTTAATATAATAATCGCGCAGGGGGGTGGTGCTCTCGTGATATACTTTCAGACGGTTCTTGATGGTTTCGGGGTTGTCGTCGGCGCGGCCTGTCTGCTGTCCGCGGAGAATCATGCGTTCCACCAGTTCGTCCTCGGGCACTTCGAGGCCGATGACATGATGCAGCTTCTGGCCGCGGCGCTCAAAAAGGCGCTTGAGGGCGTCGGCCTGAGGCACGGTGCGGGGGAACCCGTCGAGAATCACGCCGTCCTTGGCCTTGGGGTCGTTGTCAATAATCTCCTCGAGGATTCGGATCATCAGGGAGTCGGGTATGAGCTGTCCCTGCTTGATATAGGTGTTTGCAATCTGCCCGATGGGGGTTTTGCGGGCGATATGGTCGCGTAGCACTTCGCCGGTGGATATGTGGTGAAGGCCGTATTTGTCAATCAGTTTTTCGCTTTGGGTGCCTTTGCCGCTACCGGGGGCACCGAAGATTACTATGTTCATTTTTTACTTGAAATTGTACAAAAGGGGGATGGAAAGGGCACAGGCCCGGCGCATGTCAGTCGGCCTGCTCCTTGAGCACGTAGATGTCCTGGAGGTTGCGGGCCAGGCCGTCGAGGTCCAGACCGAAACCGATGATGAATTTCGGGGCGATTGAGAAGCCCACGTAGTCGGGCTTTACGTCGCACTGCAGGCTTTCGGGCTTGAAAAGCAGTGTGGCGATTTTCACTTCGGCGGGATTCTTGGCGCTTACGGTGTCGACCAGCCGCTTGATGGTCTGGCCGGTGTCGACGATGTCCTCGACAAGAATCACTGGGCGTCCCTCAATGTCGTCCTGCAGTCCCATTATCTCCTTGACGGTGCCGGTGCTTGAGGTGCCTTCATAGCTCTTGAGGCGTATGAAGGAGATTTCGGCATCGGTGTCGATGTTCAGGAAAAGCTCTGCTGCAAAGGGGAATGCGCCGTTAAGCACACATACCAGCAAAGGCCGGCGGCCGCGGTACTGCTCGGTGATTTCGCGGGCAAGCTCGAGGATGCGGGCCTGTATTTTCTCTCTCTCAATGAATGGCTCAAACGTGAGCCCGTTATAGCTGACTTGTTTCATCGGGCAAAATTAGTTGCGCAAAATTATGAAATGTTTTTGAGGTAAGCGCAATAAAGAATTATTTTTTTGTAAATTTGCCTCAAGGATTCTATTTGCAAAAGTATGCGGCCGCCATGTCCGGCGTGCTGCTGATAAGATGTATGAAACTTTTCACAACTGAAGAAATACGCGCCATCGACCGTGCCACAATCGAACGCGAGGAGGTAAGCCCCCTCGAGCTGATTGAGCGTGTGGGCGAAGGTGTGGCCAGCGAGATTGCCACCCGCTGGCGCCCCAACAAGCCCACCATCGTTTTTGCCGGCCCGGGCAATAACGGTGCCGACGCCCTTGCGGCCTCACGGCTGCTGTGGGAGCGGGGATTCCGTCCGGAGGTCTACCTGTTCAACATCGGGGGCGACAAGCTGTCGGGCGACTGCGCCGCTTCGCGCGACCGCCTGCTGCGCGAGGTGCCCGAGCTGACGTTCTGCGAGGTGCAGAGCAGCTTCCGCATGCCCAAGATAACGTCGAACCATCTGGTTGTCGACGGGTTGTTTGGCTCCGGGCTGCGCGAGGAGCTGAAGGGCGGATTCAAATCGCTTGTGCAGAACATCAACGACGAGCACCCCACGGTGGTGTCGATCGATGTGCCTTCGGGCATGTTCGGCGACTGGAACCCCCAGAAGGTGAACCGCAACATAATGCACGCCACGCTTACGCTGGCGCTTCAATTCCCGCGCATCAGCTTCTTCATTGCCGACAACGCCGAGCTGATAGGCGAATGGAAGGTGCTCGACATCGGGCTGAGCGAGGCTGCTATCGCTGCCACTCCGGCCAGCTTTTCGCTTGTGGAGAAACGCGATGTGCACCGCCGGCTGCGCCACCGCAAGGAGTTCGCTTCGAAAGCCGACTTCGGTTCGGCCGTGCTCTATGCCGGCAGCTACGGCATGATGGGCGCCGCCGTGCTGGCTGCCCGGGGGGCTTTGCGTGCCGGTGTGGGGAAACTCACCGTGAATGCGCCCAAATGGGGCAACATAATATTGCAGACCGCTGTGCCGGAGGCGCTTTACCGCTATAACCGTGGTGAGCAGAACATTGTGGACATCCATCCCGAACGCGACTTCAAGGCAGTGGCCATCGGCCCCGGCATAGGCACAAACGAACTGACCGTGAAGGCTCTGGATGACTTCCTGGCTTCGGCCAACCAGCCTGTGGTGCTCGATGCCGACGCCCTGAACTGCATAGCACTGAAACCGGCCATGCTCAACACCATCCCCGTGCTCAGCATCCTCACGCCGCATGCCGGCGAGTTCGACCGCCTGTTCGGCCCACAGCCATCGGCCGAGGCACGTCTGCGCAAGGCCATCGAGATGGCGAAATACTACAACGTGTTCATCATCCTGAAGGGGCACTACACGGCCATCGTGCGCCCCGACAGCAAGGTGTATTTCAATTCGTCGGGCACTCCCGCCATGGCCACACCTGGCAGCGGCGATGTGCTCACCGGTGTGCTCCTTGCCATGCTTGCACAAGGATATCCTGCTGAACTTGCATCGCTCATAGCTGTTTATATTCATGGGGTGGCCGGCGAACTTGCCGCCGCCGATGAAGGGGAGTACGGCGTGGTGGCCGGCGACATTGCCGCCAACATAGGCCGCGCCATCAAGGAAACCATGAAGTGACCCCCCAGACAGATGAAGCGACCAGATAATTTGCTTTCAAACCACGACCTGTTATGAACCCGATTTATAAAGCCCTGCTTATAGGTGTCGTCGCCGCCGGATGCGGTGCATCGGCGGCTTATGCCCAGAACACCACGCGCCTTTCGGTGACGAAAGCCAACGATTATGCCTTGGTCTACACCCTGCCGGTGACAAATCTGTCGGTGACTCTCGAGGCTGAGATCACCGTAAAGAAGCCCGGCGAGTTCTATAAGTATGCCAAGAAATACCTGAACATCAACGATCCTGTCACCAAGGAATCGCGTACGGCCTCCCTGAAATCTGCCGTGGTGTCGACATTCGGATTGCCCGACGCCGACCAGCGCTATGCCGTGCAGTTCAAATCTGGCTCCGATGCATACATGACTCTGTCGGCCGCCAATGTGCCCCTTTCGGTGAACACCACCAAGGTGGCTCCTGAGGAGGCTGTGACGCTGCCGGAGGCTCAGCCCGCGCCGCCAACATCGCTCGAGACCCCCGCCGCCCGTCAGGTGGTGAGCGAGGAGATGATGCAGAGTCAGTCGACGGCGAAACGTGCGGAGCTTGCTGCCTCGGCGCTGTTTGCTATCCGTCAGACCCGTGCCGACCTCATTTCCGGTCAGGCCGAACAGATGCCACCCGACGGAAAGTCGCTGCAGCTGATGCTCGACAATCTGGAAGCTCAGGAAAAGGCCCTGATGGCCATGTTTGTGGGCACCACAGCTGTGAGCACCGATGTGGCCACATTCAACATCTGTCCACAGGGCGACATGAAGCACAAGGTGCTCGCGCGCATATCGCCGGTTGACGGCATCGTGGATGCCAACGACCTTTCCGGCGAGCCGGTATATATAGATGTGGAGGTGACCCAGCGCGGCGAGATGCCTGTCAATGAGAAAGGTCAGCAGCTGGTGTTCCCCAAGAACGGGTTCGCCTACTGCATCCCCGGCATGGCTTCGGTGGCCGTGAGCTACGATGGCCGCACATATGCCGACCGCGATGAGGAATTCGCCCAGTTCGGTGTGGTCTATGGCCTCAATCCCAATTCGTTCACCAACCGCAAAGCTCCGCTCTATGTGGTGTTTGACCCGGCCACGGGCGCTATTCTCGAGCAGGGCGTGGCCGCGGAGTAACCTGGAATTATAGCTAAGGTAGCTAAAGTAGCTATTGTAGCTAAGGTAGATAAAAGCCGGCGCCTCATGTGCAATGCACGTGAGGCGCCGGCTTTTATGAGTTTTGAGGGTGTCAGTCGATGATGTCGAAGCCTGTGTATTTGCGGAGGCATTCGGGCACCACGATGCCCTGCGGAGTCTGGTTGTTTTCGAGCAGGGCGGCCACGATGCGGGGCAATGCCAGGGCCGAGCCGTTGAGGGTGTGGCAGAGGCGGGTTTTCTTGTCGGCATCGCGGTAGCGGCATTTGAGGCGGTTGGCCTGATAGGTCTCGAAGTTTGAAACCGACGATACCTCGAGCCAACGCTCCTGGGCAGCGCTCCACACTTCGAAGTCGAAGGTGATGGCCGATGTGAAGCTCATGTCGCCGCCGCACAGGCGCAATATGTGCCAGGGGAGGCCGAGCTTTTCAAGCAGACCCTGCACGTGGTCCTTCATCTCCTCGAGCGCGGCATACGAGTTCTCGGGCTTCTCGATGCGAACAATCTCAACCTTGTCGAACTGGTGGAGGCGGTTGAGGCCGCGCACATCCTTGCCGTAGCTGCCTGCTTCACGGCGGAAACATGCCGAGTAGGCGCAGTTCTTTTTGGGGAGCTCGTCGGCGCTGAGAATCACGTCGCGGTAGATGTTGGTCACGGGCACTTCGGCTGTGGGGATGAGGTAGAGGTTGTCCACCTCGCAGTGATACATCTGGCCCTCTTTGTCGGGGAGCTGTCCGGTGCCGTAGGCCGATGCCTCGTTGACCACATAAGGTGGCTCGATTTCGGTGTAGCCGGAGGCGTTGGCTTCATCGAGGAAGAACTGGATGAGGGCACGCTGCAGGCGGGCGCCTTTACCTACATATACAGGGAATCCGGCCCCGGTGATTTTTACACCGAGATCGAAGTCGATGAGGTTGTATTTCTTTGCAAGTTCCCAGTGGGGGAGCGCATCGGCGGGGAGATCGGGCATGGGGCCTCCGGTCTTTTCAACCACATTGTCGGCGGCGGATGTGCCGGCAGGCACCATGTCGCAGGGGAGGTTGGGGATGGTGGTGAGGAGAACGTGCTGTTCCTGTTCTACCTCGGCCAGACGTGCTGCAATGCTTTTCTGGCTCTCCTTGAGCGCGCTCACCTTGGCCTTGGCTTCCTCGGCTTCCTCGCGCTTGCCCTGCTTCATCAGGGCGCCTATGGAAGCGGCGAGCCGGTTGAGTTCGGCCGCCTGATTGTCGTTGTCGAGCTGGAGGGAGCGGCGCATGTTGTCCAGCTCCAGAACTTTCGCGATGGGCTCTTTGCCATCGAACCCTTTGATGGCCAGGCGTTCAATCGTCTTGGCCGGGTCAGCTTTTATCTGTTGAAGAGTAAGCATCCTTGGGTGAAATTTTGTTGGTTTCTGTTTTGAAACACAAAATTACAAATTTCCCCATAAAATTCATTAATTTTGCAATCCAAATGCTGACAATTGGCGGTTGAAAATCAGACTTCACCGGCCATAGATGTCGGCGGATTGTCTAACAGCTACTTACCTAACAATTACATTCCATGAAAAAATCTGGTATAATCCAAGCGGTGAAGGGCCTGGCGCTCGCTTCGGCGGTGTGCGCGCTCCCTTTCGCCTCACATGCGGCGGACAAATCGCCGAAAACATCACCGGTGACATTCGAGGCCGGCAAGGGCACATTCCTGCTCAACGGCCAGCCGCACGTGGTGAAAGCCGCCGAGCTTCACTATCCCCGCATTCCGCGCCCCTACTGGGACCAGCGCATCAAGCAGACCAAGGCACTGGGGATGAACACTGTGTGCCTCTATGTGTTCTGGAACGCGCATGAGCCGAAGCCGGGCGAATTCGATTTCACCGGACAGAACGACCTCGGAGAGTTTGTGCGTCTGTGCCGCGACAACGGCATGAACGTGATTCTGCGCCCCGGCCCCTATGTGTGCGCCGAATGGGAAATGGGCGGCCTCCCCTGGTGGCTGCTGCAGAAAAAGGATATCCGTCTGCGCGAAAGCGACCCCTATTTCCTTGAACGCGTCGACCTCTTCCAGAAGGAGGTGGCCAAGCAGGTGGAAGGGCTCACCGCAAAGGACGGCGGCCCGATCATCATGGTGCAGGTCGAGAACGAATATGGCTCGTATGGCGAGGACAAGGAGTATGTGGCAACCATACGCGACATGCTCCGCCGCAATTTCGGCGAGGATGTGCAGATGTTCCAGTGCGACTGGGCCAGCAATTTTACCCTCAACGGTCTGGACGACCTGATCTGGACCATGAATTTCGGCACAGGCGCCGACATCGACCAGCAGTTTGCCCGTCTGAAGGAGCTGCGTCCCGATTCTCCGCTGATGTGTTCCGAGTTCTGGAGCGGATGGTTTGACAAATGGGGTGCCAACCACGAGACCCGCCCGGCCGCCGACATGATTGCCGGCATCGACGAAATGCTGTCGAAAGGCATCTCGTTCAGTCTCTACATGACTCACGGCGGAACCAACTGGGGACACTGGGCCGGTGCCAACTCGCCCGGTTTCGCTCCCGACGTGACCAGCTACGACTATGATGCCCCCATCAGTGAGGCCGGCCACTACACGCCTAAGTATATGGCGCTCCGCGAAACCCTGCAGAAGTATGCCGACGGCGGCAAGAAATTGCCCAAGATGCCGGCTGAGTATCCCGTGACCTCGATTGACGAATTCACTCTCACCGAAGTGGCTCCGCTCATGGCCAATCTGCCCGCGGCGGTGTCGGACGATGAGGTGAAAACCATGGAGGAGTACAATCAGGGATTCGGCAGCATCCTTTACCGCACCTCGCTCCCCTCGCTTCCCGAAGGTGGTGTGCTCAAGCTTGATGCCCACGATTACGCACAGGTGTTTGTCGACGGCAAATACATCGGCAAGCTTGACCGCCGCGTGAACGAGCGCGAGATGCGCCTTCCGGCCGTGCGCAAGGATGCCACTCTCGACATTCTTGTCGAGGCTATGGGCCGCATCAACTTCGGCCGTGCCATCAAGGACTTCAAGGGCATTGTGGGCGGAGTGCAGCTCACAGCCATGCACGACGGGCGTCCGTTCGTGTGCGACATGAAGAACTGGGATGTGTTCCCGCTTCCCGATGAGCTGGAATTCTACGCTTCGATGAACTTTGAGCCGGTAAAATCGCTCACCGATGCTGACGGCCACCGTGTGCCAGGTGTTTACCGTGGTGTGTTCAACGTGAAAAAGCCTGCCGATACATTCCTTGATTTCAGCACCTGGGGTAAAGGTCTGGTTTACGTAAACGGTCATCCCCTCGGCCGCATCTGGGAAATCGGTCCGCAGCAGACCCTCTACACTCCCGGCTGCTGGCTGAAGAAGGGTGAGAACGAGATTGTGGTGTTCGACATAGTCGGCCCGCGTGCCACCACGGTGAAAGGCCATCGTGAGCCGATTCTCGATATGTTGCAGCAGACAGCACCCGGAGCGGGAGAGAACAGCCGTCTGGCCAAGAAACTGATGGAGGGAGCCAAGGCAGTGGCCGAAGGTTCAACAACCCCCGGCAACGGCTGGCAGACCATCCGCTTCGCAAATCCTGCCAAAGGACGCTATCTTATTCTTGAGGCCCTGTCGGCCCAGGACGGCGGCGACCGTGTGGCTGTGGCCGAGATGTATGCTCTCGGCGCCGACGGCAAACGCCTGTCGCGCGAGCCGTGGACCGTGGTGTATGCCGACAGCGAGGATACCCATGGCGTGAACCGCACAGGCGACAAGGTGTATGACTTGCAGGAATCAACCTACTGGCAGACCTCAAAGCACGACAAATTCCCCCATTCGCTTGTGCTCGACCTTGGTTCGGACGAAACTGTGACAGGCATCGAGATTCTGCCGCGTGCCGAATCCGGAGCGCCCCACGCCATCAAGGACTACCGTCTCTACCTGCGTCCGGCAGCGGCCGCAAAGTAAGACCCGTATATTAGTGATTACACGAAGAGCAACCGGCAATGCGTTGGCTATTACCATCCGCATTGCCGGTTGCTCTTTGTGTGTCCGAATATCAATGATGACCGTGACAGCGGCAGAAAGTGTCAGTTGTCATATCCTACAGGGGTGTCAGTCGTCGTATCTTACGAACGCCCCTGCGTCATTGAACTTTATGTCGATGCCGTTAGCCAGTTCCACATCATAGCCCCCGCGTGTGCGTTCTATGCCGACAATGGTCTGACCCTTGTGCTGTTCCTTCACATAGCGCTGGGCAGCGGCCGGAACAAAGGCAGATGGTACGGACTTTTGTGCTGAGGTCTCGACTTCTTTCCAGTTGCCCTGACGGTCGAACGATATTTCGGTGCCGTCGGTGAGCACAACGTCGTACTCATCAATACGTCCGAAGCTCTTGTCCACCTTTATCAGGCTTACCTTGGACTTGAAATTCTTGCTTAATGTTGATTGTGCCGCTTTGGGAAGCGAGCTTGAGTCGCGGAGGTATTCACCGCGTGCCGATGCCGAGAACGTCACTGCCACTGTGAGCAGTGCGGCTGCCAGAAGTTTTCCTAATTTCATGTTGAGAGAAATTGTTAATTATTGAAATCTTTCGTGGATTCATCGGAAGCATAATAAAGCCTGCATATTTTTGAGAGACTTGAATATCTTTGAAATCCACATTGTACTTTCTCTCACAACGCTCTGCTCCATACTATTGTTCGTGCCTCTTGTGATTTAACTGATTTGCAGACAAGAAAATCACAGTAGACAGACGTAGGGACGCTCGATCCGAGCGTCCCTACGTCATAGTGGCATCTGTAAATGTCCCACTC
>DBFWRP010000048.1:0-7595 GCA_048222005.1 Muribaculaceae bacterium
ATATCGGAGGGGTTAGATGTTCAAAAATATATATAGAGACAAATTTAAGTTTTTTCCCCAAGAATAGAGCACGCGCCGCCATGTAATTTTAAAATTTAACTTTTGCCGGCGCACGGCGGCATACCTTCGTGGCATGCGCCATGCGCCGGCAAAGATGGTGAGTGTCAAGTCGGGGAATTCGGGAGCCATGCTCCCTGGCATCAGCGGCCTCCGCCGAGTGCCTGATAGAGGTTGATGAGCGCCTGCTCGCGGGCGAGCTCGGTGCTCAGGCTGCCCAGCTGGGCGTTGAGCAGAGCGCTCTGTGCGTTGAGCACTTCCAGATAGGTTGTGGTACCATCGTAGGCCAGCAGCAGGTTGGTTGCCTCCACTGCTTCCTCCAGGCTTGCCACCTGCTTGGCGAGGAATGCCGATTTTTCAGCTGCCTTGTCGAGGGCCACAACATAGTTGTTGACCTCGGCAGCCGCCGACAGCAGAGTGTATTCAAACGAGTTCATGGCCTGCTCCTGCTGAATCTTGGCTCCTTTGAGGCGTGCTATGTTCTGGCCACGCGAGAAGAGCGGAGCCGTAAGCGAACCTGCAAGCTGGATGAACCAGTCGCCGGGGTTCTTTATGAACGAACCAAGCAGGTTGGTGAATCCGCCGTTGGAGCTGATGGTTATGCCGGGATAGAACGCCGCGCGGGCGATGTTGGTGTTGTAGTAGGCGGCTGCAAGGCTCTGCTCGGCCACACGCACGTCGGGACGGCATGCCAGCTCGCGCATGGGCACGCCCTCACGCAGAATCTGCGGCACCTCGAGCGATGCCGTGGCGGGAATCTCCCATGTGGCGGGAGCCTCGTTGAGCAGCAGCGAGAAGGAGTTGTTGGCGCTGACAAGCGAGCTTTCAAGATCGGTGATGGTGCCGAGGATGCTCCAGTATTGGGCCTCGCTCTGCGCCACGGCGGCCTGTGTGACACGTCCGGCCTCTTTGTAATCCTTCATCACCTCGACGGTCTTGGCCCAGATTTCGGCTGTCTCGCGCGAAAGTTTGAGCTGGGCATTGAGGGTGGAGATGGTGTAGTAGCATGTGGCCACGCCTGTGATTATCTGCGAGCGGGCAGCCTGCAGATAATCCTCCTGCATGTAGACCGCCACATCGGCGGCGCGCTTGTTGTTGAGGATTTTGCCGAAAACGTCGATTTCCCAGCTGATGGCCATGGGGATGGAATAGGTCCACGACATGCTGCTGCCGGCATAGCTTGCGCCTGCACCGTTGGGGGTGAGGGCCACCGACGGCAGATAGCTCAGTTTGGCACCGAGCAGGTTGGCGCGAGCAACATCGACGTTGAGTCGGGCGTTCTCAAGATTTACGTTGTTGGCGAGAGCGCGGTTTATGTAGTCCTGCAGCAACGGATCGGTGAACACTTTCTCCCAGGTCAGATTGCCCAGTGCCGCCGAATCCACGGGGGCCTCGGATGCCTCGACATACTGCTTGGTAAGCTCGGTGTCGGTGGGCATGTCGAACTTGTTGTATATGTGGCACGACGAAAGCATTCCCAGGGCCAGGACCGACAGAATGCCGCAGCGTGCTATATTGCTTGGTTTCATGTTGTCTTTGTTACGGTTAACGTGAATACTGTTCGATTTCGCTTTCGATACCGGCGTTGTCGGTGTCCTTCCACTTCATCGGGGTCACCTTCTCCTGAATGAGCTGGAATGCCACAAACAGTGCGGGAACCACCAGAAGCTGCAGAATCATACCGATAAGCATACCGCCGATAGAACCGACGCCGAGGGCGCGGTTACCGTTGGCACCTACACCGGAGGCGTACATCATGGGGAGCAGACCGATGATGAGGGCAAGCGAGGTCATAAGGATAGGACGCAGACGTGCCTCGGCACCCGAGATGGCCGCGTTGACCACCGACATGCCGGTGCGGCGGCGCTCGAGGGCGAACTCAACGATAAGGATGGCATTCTTGGCCAACAGACCGATAAGCATGATGAGCGCGATCTGCAGGTAGATGTTGTTGTTGACATCGAAAATCTTGGCGAACACGAACGAGCCCATGAGACCGAACGGAATGGAGAGGATAACCGCCCAGGGGATGATGTAGCTTTCGTACTGTGCCGACAGCAGCAGGTAGACGAACAGGAGGCAGAGTCCGAAGATGATGGCCGTGGTGTTGCCCGAACCGGTGCTGCCCTCCTCACGGGTCATACCGGCATATTCGTAGCCGAAGCCCTGGGGAAGTGTCTGCTGTGCCACACGGGCGATTGCCTCGAGTGCCTGACCCGACGAATAGCCCTGCGCAGGCGAACCTGTCACGGAGATTGACGAGAAGAGGTTGAAGCGGTTCAGAAGGTCCGGACCGTAAACCTTTTCAAGTGTGACAAAGTTCTCGAGCGAGGCCATGGAGCCGTTGGACGAGCGCACCTTTATGTTTTTGAGTGTCTCGGGGCTGATGCGCGATTCCGGCGGAGCCTGCATCATCACACGGTAGATTTTACCGAAGCGGTTGAAGTTCGACACATACATCGAGCCATAGTAGCCCTGGAGTGTGGAAAGAATGCCCGATGTGGTAAGGCCAGCTTTCTGTGCCTTGGCGGCATCGATGTCGATCTTGTACTGCGGGAAAGTGGGGTTGAAGGTGGTGTAGGCCATCTGGATTTCAGGCTGAGCGTTCAGCTGCGCGAGGAATCCCTGCACTACAGAGAAGAACTGGTCCACGCTGCCGCCGGTCTTGTCCTGCATCTTCAGCTCGAAACCGTTTGTAGTCGAGTAACCGTCGATCATAGGCGGTGCGAACGCCATGATACGGCCGTCCTTGATGAGCTTTCCGGTCATGCCGTAAATCATTCCGAGCACAGCCTCTGAGTTTTCGGTTTTCTTGTCGCGCAGGCTCCAGTCCTTGAGCTTCACAATGAAGGTTCCGTAAGTGGCACCCTGACCGGCAATGAACGAGTAACCGGCGATTTTCTGGGTATATTCCACTGCGGGGATTGACATAAGCAGCTTGTCCACCTGGTCCATGACCTCGATTGTACGCTCCTGCGATGTGCCCGGGGGCATATCGACCATGGCGAAGAGCACGCCGGTGTCCTCATTGGGCACGAGGGTCGACGGAGTGGTGCTCATGAGCCAGACCAGAACGCCGATACTGGCGGCAACGATGCCGGCCGAGGTTACCTTGTGACGGATGAAGAATCCTGAAACATGGTTGTAGAAGCCCTGCAGTTTGCCGAAAGCTTTCTCAAAGGCTTTCTTGAACGACTGGGTGAACAGACCCCACACAGTGAACACCGCACAGATGATTGCAACCACGCCTTGCAGAACAGTTGGGAAATCGAACCATCCCATCACCATGAACGTGATGGTGGCAACCAGAAGTGCGAATGTGCCCAGCGGCAGCCATACCGACTCCCATTTGGATTTCATTGCATCGCCGGCGGCACGGTATGCCTCGCCCACACGCTCTTTGAGCGGAGCGGCATGACCGTCATCGGTTTTATGCGGCTTGAGGAACACGGCACAGAGCGCAGGCGACAGTGTCAATGCGTTCACAGCCGAGAAACCGATGGCGATGGCCATTGTCAGACCGAACTGACGGTAGAAGATACCGGAGGTGCCAGGCATGAACGACACGGGGATGAACACAAGCATCATGACCAGGGTGATGGAGATGATGGCGGTGCCGATCTCGCTCATGGCGTCGATGGAGGCCTTGCGCGAGTTTTTATAACCCGCGTCAAGCTTGGCATGCACGGCCTCCACGACCACAATGGCGTCGTCCACCACAATGGCGATGGCGAGCACAAGGGCCGAGAGGGTGATAAGGTTGATGGAGAAGCCGATGAGGTTCATCACGAAGAACGTACCCACAAGCGCCACAGGGATGGCGATAGCGGGGATGAGCGTGCTTCGGAGGTCGCTCAGGAACACATACACCACAAAGAACACAAGGATGAACGCCTCGATGAGCGTTGAAATCACCTTATGGATGGAGGCATAGAGGAAGTCGTTGTTGTTCAGAGGTATGGCAAAGTCCAGGCCCTTGGGGAGGTCCTTCCTGAGTTCTTCCACCTGCGCCAGACAGTCGTTGATGATCTGGGTGGCGTTCGAACCGGCGGTCTGGAACACGATGGCCATGGTCGAGGGCTTGCCGTTTAGAGTGCTCTCAAAGTCGTAGGTAACCTTGCCCAGCTCCACGTCGGCCACATCCTTCAGACGGAGCACATCGCCGTTGGCACTGGTGCGTACCACGATGTTCTCGAACTCCTCGGGGGTTTCATAACGGCCGCGGTACTTGAGGGTGTACTGGAAGCTCTGGTTACCCTGAGCACCGAACGAACCGGGAGCTGCCTCAACGTTCTGATCCTTGAGGGCTGCAGCCACGTCCGACGGAGTCAGGCCATACTGCGCCATCACTTCGGGTTTGATCCATATACGCATGGAGTAGTCGCCACCGAAGCTCATCACATCACCCACGCCCTGCACACGCTGGAGCACGGGGATGACATTGATCTTCATATAGTTGTCCAGGAACTCGCCGTCATATTCAGGCACGTTGCTGTAGAGCGCGATACCCACGAGCATTGAGCTCTGGCGTTTCTGGGTCTGCACACCCACCTGGGTAACCTCGGCGGGGAGCAGGTTGAGAGCCTTCGACACACGGTTCTGCACGTCGACAGCGGCCATGTCAGGGTCGAAACCCTGCTCGAAGTGTACGCTGATGTCGGCCGAACCGGCGTTGGTGGCTGTTGATTCGATGTAGGTCATACCTTCGGCACCGTTGATCGACTCCTCAAGAGGCGCGATCACGGAGTTCAGCACGGCCTGGGCATTTGCGCCGTTGTAGGTGGTCGATACACGGATGGTCGGAGGCGCGATATCAGGGAATTTCGTGATAGGAAGCGACGACAATCCAATCAGACCCAACAGCACTATGAATATGGAGATAACCGTCGATAGCACCGGGCGGTTAATAAAGGTGTCCAGTTTCATTGGAAATCTGTTTCTGTTGTGAAATTTGGAGATTATACTTTAGTGGGGGGCGGAAATCAGTGTGCCTGGGGTGCACCCTGTGCTGCTGCGGCAGCAGCGGCAGCATCAACAGGCTGGATAGGCATGTTGTCGCGCACCTTGGTGCCCACACCTTCAACAACCACGCGCTGGCCGGGCTTCAGACCCGAAGTCACCACGAACTCCTTGCCGTTGTCCTGAGCGGAAACGGTGATAGGGGTGCTGACGGTCATGTTCGAATCGTTGACCACGTAGACGAAACGGCGGTCCTGAACCTCGAATGTGGCCTTCTGGGGCACAACAATCACGCTGTCAAGATGATTGGGGATGAGAATCTGGCCGGTGGAACCGCTGCGGAGCATGCCGTTGATGTTCTTGAAGCGCGCACGCACATTGGCTGCGCCGGTTGATTTGTCGATCACACCGCTCACCGTGGCCACCTTTCCGGCTTCGGGATAGATGGTGCCGTCGGAAAGCTGCAGCTGCACTGCGGGCATGTTGGCGATGGCTGTGTTGAGCGCGATCTTGCCGCCGTCGGTCATGTCGAGGATATCCTTTTCGTTGAGCGAGAAGTAGGCATACACATCGCCGTTGTCGCTGACGGTGGTCAGAGGAGTAACCATCGAGGGGGATGCGAGCGAGCCTTCACGGTTGGGGATCGAGCCTACGAAACCATCGGAGGGCGATGTCACCACCGTGTAGCTCAGATTCTTGCGGGCAGACACGAGCGACGCATTGGCCTGCGCGAGCTGGGCCTCGGCCTGTGCGAGCTGATTCTTTGCCAACTGGTTCTCATAGTCACTGATTATGTTCTTGTCGAAGAGTTTCTGCTTGTTGGAGGCGGTGAGGCGTGCAGTCTCAACCGCTGTCTTTGCCGAATTTACGGAAGCCTGCGCCTGCTCTACGGCAGCCTGATACTGCACCTGGTCGAGGGTGAACAGGGGCTGACCTTTGGCGACATGCTGGCCTTCGTCGACCATCACTTTGGTGATGAAACCTGAAACGAACGGACGCACATCGATGTCCGTTTTACCTTTGATCGTAGCGGCGTATGCGCTGTTCAGATCCGACGAACCCTCCTGTACGGTGATTACACCGATCTCGGGAGCCTGCTGACCGGCCTGCTGACCGGCTGCATCTTTACTTCCGCATGATGTGAAAGTGAGGAAAGTCGCGGTTGCAACCACTGCGGTTGCAAGCGAATGCATCTTGCAATTCTTCATTTTCTTCGTTGTTTGATATTTTTACCTATGGATTTAATTCTGTAATTAAATATGCAGGCAATATACATCAGCTCGTAAACGTCTGATTCTCAGCAATAGTCGAAACGACATAGCAATATATTGCCAATCACGGTTGCAAAATTACTCACTTTTTAATTCATAGTATATGATATATATCATACGCGTTTCCATATTTAACATACTTTCACCATCATACCTAAAAATCAATCGCGCCTATAACAGCTGGTAACAAAAGCCATCGCGATGAGTTAAAAATGCCGTTTCGCCCTGCCACCAACGGCCGCAGTAACACCACTGCCCAAGCATGAACATCAAATAATGCTGCGGCAACAATTGCCGACAGGAGTCACAGACAGCAATAACAAAAAGCGCCGTGTCTGCTGAAGTAAGACACGGCGCTGTGGTACGAATGAAAAATCATCAGCGGGCTACGGCATTGATCCGTTGCACAACAGTCACATACTGCCCGTAATCGTCATCATACTCATAAAAGGATTCGACAAAGCTGGCGTGGTCGTTGTCGAATGCAACCTGAACCATGCCGTTGTCGTCGTCATCATAATCATCAAGGAAGCGGTAGGAGAAAATCTGATCGAGAGCGCTGAGCCATGACCATTCGCCGTTGCCTTCAATATAGCCACCCCAATCTACCTGTACGAATGTGCCGGCCTTGGTCACTACAACGTACTGTACATAATCATCCTTAAGATCGGAGCCGGTGATGGTTTCACGGTCAATCAGATTGCCTCGCTGGTCGTAAACGAGGACTTCACCCGACTGAACATACCAGGAACGGCAGAGGCGATTGTTGAGGGGGTTGCTTTCGATGTCGGCAACCTTCACAGCATCGAGCACCTCGGTTGTGCCGTTCTCAAGAGTGAGTGTGAGGCTACCATTGTTGTACGGGCTGAGCACACCGAAACCTTCCAGGTTGTAGGAACCGTCGGAGAGCTTGGTGTATATGCCGAAAACACCGTTGTAGTTGCTGGCGCGGGAGCTGCGTGCTTCCTGAGCCACGGCTTTAAACATGCTGCGGCGTGCAGCCGACGCGTTGTTTTGCGCGAGAGCGGCCGGAGTGACAATGTAATTGCCGCTTGCTGTCAGTTCGATAGCGCTGTACTCGCTGCTGTTTGTGATGCGGTAGGCCACAGCGTCGGCTTCATAAGCGGGTGCACCGATTTCGCCCACCCAAAGGCTGGAATCAGGAGTGTCGTCGTCATCATCGCCGCAGGCTGTAAAGCCCATGGTGAAGGAGAGGGCGGCAATCATCATTGCAAGAAATTTGATCTTTTTCATTATTTTGATTTTATGTTAAAAGTTAAGAATAAAAATGTCCGCCATGGAGAATCC
>DBFWRP010000480.1:0-2166 GCA_048222005.1 Muribaculaceae bacterium
GTCTATGCCCAGTACATAAGGTTTGCTCATGGCTATATGGTGTTTTGTGTTGTGTATTGTGTAGAACTGTCGGGAATTTACGTCAGCCGTACTTGGAGATCTTGCGCAGCTGAGACTCGTTGAGAATCTTGATGCGCCGCCCGTCGACCACAATCAGCTTCTCGTTGACGAAGTTGCTGAGGGTGCGGATGGCATTGCTTGTGGTCATGTTCGACAGAGCCGCCAGGTCCTCGCGGCTCATGTAGATCTTAAGAGTGGCAGAATCGTCCTCCAGCCCGTAGTTCTCGGCCAGCAACAGCAACGCCTCGGCCAGGCGGCCGCGAATATGCTTCTGCGTGAGGTTGACAATCTTGGTGTCGGAACCGCCAAGGTTGCGGCTGAGCTCGTGGATGAAGAACATTGCCACGTCCATGTTGGAACGTATCAACCTCTCCACCACCTTCAGCGGCACGGCGCCGATGACCGACTTCTCTATGGCTGCCGCCGACGACACGTAGGCCTCCCGGGCGAAATAGGCACGGTAGCCGAAGAACTGCACCGGACGGTGCAGACGCAGAATCTGCATCCGGTCGCAGATGCCGTTCTTGTACTTCTTGACCTTTCCCTTGAGGAGACACCAGAGATGCTCAGGCTCGTCGCCCTCGGCATAGATCATCTGGTTCTTCTTATACTGATGTATCTGGAAGCTGGAGGCCAGCACCCTTTTTTCCTGCCTTGATAGCACATTCCATATCTCGCCCAGGTCTTGCGAGATCACGTGCTGAAGCATGCTTTTTACAATCACTGTCGGGCAATTATGTTTTAGAACACAAATGTATAACATTTTTTTTAAACATACAGCATATCCGACCGAAAAACCTCGCCGCCTCGCCACAGAACCTGAAAAGGAATGTCCGCTCCTCCGGCACCCATACACCCGGCAACAGGAGGTCAAGCCGAGAGTTCGGTACAGCACCGGGCCAGAGGCTCGGGACCACCACTGTTTTATGTGGTGTCATGCCCTTTACACGTCAAAGTACTGAAAAGCTCCGAAATTCCGACTTGATCCCAAGGAAGACTTCCCCAGACCATTATGGATGGTAGAAAGCGAGCCGGGGCGTACCGTCTGACAGGGTGATTTCACCTACTTGCACGAAGCCGCTTCGGCGCAATATCGCGAGCATGGTACGGTTGTCGGCGTGCGTGTCGGCACGCACCTGCAACCCGAAGCTGAGAGCAAAATCAAGAATTACACGAAAGATGCCGAGCCCGGACGTTTTAGCCGCCGCACGATGGATGGTGAGGTATGCGCCAGTGGCTGGCCATTCGCCGCCACGGACTACCGAATAGGTGGATTCGCCACCTGCCTGCAGGCAGAAGTAGCCGACCGGCCTGCCATTGTGCGCCACGACAAAGCCTTCGTCCCTACCGATATCAGAGAGCACCTCCCCGAGGCCCGGATAGCCATTGACCCACTGGGTGGCGTTGCCCTCGGCACGCATGCGGCTGCGTGCCGCGTCGAAGATGCTTTCGAGTATCGGCCAGTCCTGTTCTGTGGCCTTGCGGATGGTAGTTTCCGGCATACTATATCAGAATTGAGGAATCTCGCCGAGCTTTAGCTCGGCGGCAACTCCGAATACATTACTGAATTGCGCCCCCATCCTTGCTCGGCGCGGCTTCACTCCGCAGCAGCCGCGAGTCCAGCTATCACGACCAGACTCAGCATTGCCCTGTGCATGTGGCTCCGCTTCAGCGGGGCGTGTGCGTGGCTGAACGCCGTAGAACAAAAAAGGCACCCGGTAAGGGTGCCTTCTTCGTGTCCAGAATGAGAGTCGAACGCACACGGGATATCAGCCCACTACCCCCTCAAAGTAGCGCGTCTACCATTCCGCCACCTGGACATTTTGTTGAGCGAAAAACGGGACTCGAACCCGCGACCCCGACCTTGGCAAGGTCGTGCTCTACCAACTGAGCTATTTTCGCATTGCTGAAATATGATTGGAATTCCGCTATGCCCAGCCCTTGTCGGCTAAACGATATATCATTAAGTTAATGTGCTAACTGTGAGCGAAAAACGGGACTCGAACCCGCGACCCCGACCTTGGCAAGGTCGTGCTCTACCAACTGAGCTATTTTCGCAATTTTCACTTCTTGCAAACCCTTTGGCATCGCTCTCGTGCCCTGTTT
>DBFWRP010000481.1:0-14215 GCA_048222005.1 Muribaculaceae bacterium
CGGTTGCATTGCATCGGCACAAAGTTAATGCATTTTACCGAATTTGGCAAAATTACGGTAAAATGCATTATTATAAATTTATAATGTGTGGGGGAATGCGGCGTCAGCGGTTGCCGTACATGTCTTCGTAGTAGGTCTGATAGGCGCCGGAGGTGATGTGGTCGGTCCAGTCCTGATGGTCAAGATACCACTGCACGGTTTTTTCGATGCCTTCCTCGAACTGCAGCGAGGGCTCCCAGCCGAGTTCGCGCTGGAGTTTGCGGGAATCGATGGCATAGCGCATGTCGTGTCCGGGACGGTCGGTCACATAGGTGATGAGGTGGTCGGAATGTCCTTCGGGGTTGCCCAGCAGACGGTCGACGGTGCGGATTATCACTTTGATGAGGTCGATGTTTTTCCATTCGTTGAAGCCGCCGATGTTGTAGGTGTCGGCCACTTTGCCCTTGTGGAAAATGAGGTCGATGGCACGTGCGTGGTCTTCGACGAAGAGCCAGTCGCGCACGTTTTCGCCCTTGCCGTAGACGGGCAGCGGTTTGCCGTGGCGGATGTTGTTGATGCACAGCGGGATGAGCTTTTCGGGGAACTGGTAGGGCCCATAGTTGTTCGAGCAGTTGGTCACGAGTGTGGGCATGCCGTAGGTGTCGTGGTAGGCGCGTACGAAGTGGTCCGACGATGCTTTCGATGCGCTGTAGGGCGAGTGGGGCGAATAGGCTGTGGTCTCCAGGAAGTATTCCTTGCCGAATGCCAGGTGATGGCCTTCGGATGATGCGACGGTGGAAAATGGCGACTCGATGCCTTCGGGATGTGTGAGTTCAAGCGCTCCGTACACCTCGTCGGTTGAGATGTGATAGAAGAGTTTGCCTTCGTATTTTTCGGGCAGCGATTCCCAGTATTCCTTGGCCGCCTGGAGCAGAGCCAGCGTGCCCATCACGTTGGTGCGTGCGAAAGTGAAGGGGTCTTTGATCGAACGGTCCACATGGCTTTCGGCTGCCAGATGGATGATGCCGTCGATGTTGTATTCGCGGATTATGCGCCGCATCTCGTCGAGGTCGGCGATGTCGGCCTTTACGAAAGTGTAGTTGGGCTTGTCCTCGATGTCCTTGAGGTTGGCGAGGTTGCCAGCGTAAGTGAGCTTGTCGAGGTTTACGATATGGTAGTCGGGGTGGCTGTTGACAAACAGGCGAACCACATGGGAGCCGATGAATCCGGCTCCGCCGGTTATGAGGATGTTGCGTTTCATATTAGGGTGTGCGTTTTGGGATTAAACTATGGTATTTACACCTGAGCGGGGCTTATTGTTCGCCGAAAGTGAACGGAGAGTCGAAATCGCACAGCAGCGGGTGGCTGGTGTCTTTCGGGCTCAGGATGCTGCCTGCAGGGTCAAGCTGCCAGTCGATGCCGAGCGACGGGTCGGCAATGGATATGCCTCCGTCGGCCTGGGGAGCATAGTAGTTGTCGCATTTGTACTGGAACACGGCCGTGGGGCTGAGCACCGCGAAACCGTGGGCGAATCCGCGAGGAATGAAGAACTGACGGTGATTTTCGGCCGAGAGTTCCACCGCCACATGGCGGCCGTAGGTGGGCGAACCCTTGCGGATGTCGACTGCCACATCGAGCACACGCCCAACCACACAGCGCACAAGCTTGGCCTGTGCGAAGGGGGGACGCTGGAAATGCAGTCCGCGCATCACCCCGCGTGTGGACATGGATTCATTGTCCTGAACAAAATTTATGTCGCGGCCGATGGCCTCGCAGAACGCGCGGTGGTTGTAGCTTTCAAAAAAATAGCCGCGCTGGTCGTTGAAAATGCGTGGCTCGAGGATGAGCACGCCGTCAATATCGGTTTTGATTACTTCCATGAAAGGTCACAAATAAATTGCTTAACGTGTGGACGGCTGCTGACCATGTTCGACGGTCGCAGCCGTGGGATTAATCAAGATTCTTCAGGCCGGTACGCTCCACTTCCTCCACCACCTTGAGCAGATATTGGCCGTACTGGTTCTTGAGCATGGGCTGGGCGATGCGGCGCATGTCGTCGGCCGAGATCCATCCCTGACGGTAGGCGATGCCTTCGAGGCACGCTATTTTCAGACCCTGACGTTTTTCGAGCACCTCCACATAGATCGATGCGTCGGCAAGCGAATCGTGAGTGCCGGTGTCGAGCCATGCAAAACCGCGCGGCAGGGTTTTCACGCGCAGCTGCCCGTCGTTGAGGAACTCCTGGTTTACGGTGGTTATTTCCAGCTCGCCGCGAGCCGAAGGCTTGATGTGTGCGGCCACATCCACCACCTTGTTGGGGTAGAAATACAACCCTACAACGGCGTAGTTGCTCTTGGGGTGTTCGGGCTTTTCCTCAATGGAGAGGCAACGGCCCTGCTCGTCGAATTCGGCCACGCCGTAGCGCTGCGGGTCGTCAACCCAGTAACCGAACACGGTGGCGTTGCCGGCCGTCTCTGCCTCATGCACAGCCTCGCTGAGCAGTCCGGAGAAACCTGCGCCATGGAAAATGTTGTCGCCAAGAACGAGGCACACAGAATCGTCGCCTATGAACTCCTTGCCGATGATGAAGGCCTGAGCCAGTCCGTCGGGACTGGGCTGCTCGGCATATGAGAACCGCACACCATAATCCGATCCGTCGCCGAGCAGACGCCTGAACCCGGGGAGGTCCTGAGGGGTGGAGATTATGAGGATGTCCCTGATTCCGGCGAGCATTAATGTTGAGATGGGATAGTACACCATCGGTTTGTCATAGATGGGCAGCATCTGCTTGCTCACACCTTTGGTAATGGGATACAGGCGTGTGCCCGAACCGCCGGCCAAAACAATTCCTTTCATGTGTGGTCTAAAAATAAAGTGTTTTTTTCTGAAATGCTTCAAAGTTAAGATTTTTGGCCAAACTGTGCAAATTTCGTTGCGCCATGGCCCGTCTTCGCAGCCATTCCCAACCCGGGCAATGGAGTAAAATACAGGCGCGAAACTTCGGAAGTCCGACGTCTCGCGCCTGAATTTATTGTTGCATAGCCCCGAAATTTTGCGGTTTTACAACTTCCTCACTCGTAATTAGTTGTAACCCTTGTTCTGGACGTAGAGTCCGGGAACGTAGTAGAGCTGATTGTAGGGGATGGGGTAGAACTCGTTTTTCCCCGGAGTGTAGTGTGCGTCCTGATAATACTGGCCGAAGCGTGTGCCGTTGTAGGATGCGTTCTTTTCCGATTCGAAATATGAGTTGAGCACAGTGGAGGCTATGCCCCAGCGGCGCAGGTCGAAGTAGCGGCTGCTTTCCATCGCCATCTCCAGACGGCGTTCCCATCGCAGGCATTTGCGTGCGGTTTCTTTGTCGGCGAAGTAGGTGGCGGGATATTCGGCTATCTCGCAGAACTCTTTGGCATAGCTGATGTGTTTGTCAATTGAGTTGGCTGCGCGGCGGCGTATGTCGTTGATTATACCACGTGCTTCCGTGAGTTCGCCAAGCTCGATGAGCGCTTCGGCACGCATCAGCATCACATCTGTGTAGCGGAACACATACTCGTTCATCGCGAAAGCCTGCCATGAACCCTCGAATGTCTCGCCTTTGCTGCGCTGGGGCACATCCTTGAGCGATGTATAGTAACCGTAGGTGTTGGGGGTGCGCGAGTTTTCGGTGGTCATCATGTACTCGCTCTCATATTTGTAGGGGAATGTCGGCATACCGACGGTGTGGAACAGGCGGGGATCCCATTTCTGTGCGGAGGCAGTTCCGTTTACGGGATAGTCGTTGGTGGCGTTGTAGGAATCGAACATCGGCAGGCCGTTCTGAGTCTTGAATGCGTTTACCAGATTCTGGGACGGTTTGTGAAAATCCCATCCGCACGACCACATGCCCCAGCACCCGTTGAGGGTGTTCGACCAGTTGGCACGGCCGAATCGGGTGTTGTCCTCCGTATACTGCGATGTCTGCACCGCGAACACAGATTCCTTGCTGTTCTTGTATTCAGGCAGGAAAATGTCGCCAAAATCCTCAAGATAGCCGTATCGCGATTTTTTTACAACTTCGGTGTATTCCACCACCTTGCGCATGTACTCCTCGTTGATGAAGCCCACTCCGTCGGTGGCCTCGTAGCCGTCGCCCCATGCGAGGGTGAGATAGCATTTTGCCAGATAGGCAGCGGCGGCCACTTTGTTGGCACGTCCCCCTCCGTCGTCCGCTTCCATCGGTAGACCGTTGTAGGCCATCTCGAACTCGCCAATCACCTTGCCCATCAATTCCTGATAGGTGTACTGGTCGTTGCGCACCTGTTCGTGTGAGCTTTGTTCGAACACAGCCTTGTCAATCCAGGGTACCTGACGGAACATGGTTACGAGCTTGAAATAGCTGTGGCCACGCAGGAAGTGTACTTCCGCTTCGCGTTGAGCCGCCTTGTCGCCGAGTTTCTCCACACCGTATTCCTCAAGTGCGGTCAGGGCGCGGTTGCAGCGCGATATGTTGCAGTAGAGGCGGTACCACAGTTCGTCGAGTTCGCCGGGAGTGGAGGTCAGCGTGGACCATATCTCCATGGGGTGATAGCCAGTGTCGGTTGTGCCGCCCCCGCCTTTGAGGCAGTCGTCCGATCCCAAGTCGCCGTAAGGCCAGAGATTGAATGGGTAGGTGAACCAGCAGTCGCCCAGGGAGGCGTAGGCCGCATTGACCATCTTGTCGGGTTGTGAGTAGGCAAGGTCGCCGTCGATAACGCCTGTGGGCGGTTCGTCGATAAAATCGTTGCAGGCGGAAAGCGCAGCCGCCAGGGCGAGGATGATATATGATTTCAATGATTTCATGATTGTCCGGGATTAAAGTTTAGAAATCGAGTTGAAGCCCGAAGGAGAACGAAGTTGGGATAGGATATGCCCAGTTGGCATTCTCCGGATCGGAGCATGTAAGGCTCTTGCTCTTGATTGTGAGTAGATTCTGGCCTGATACATATACACGTGCTTTGCTCATGCGGAGTTTCGCCAGGAGTTTGTCGGGCAGATTGTAGCCGAGCTGTAGCGTGCGGAGCTTTGCGTAGGAGCCGTTTTCGACGAAATAGGAGGATGTGCGCCCTTCGTCGCCTTTGTTGTCGGTGGTGAGCATGGGGATGGTAGAGGAAGAGTTGACGTTCGGCAGCCATGCATCAAGCACGCGGTCGCCCTTATTGCTTCCGGCATCGGTCACGCTCCAGAAGTCATTTTGGAACTTCTGGTTGTTGTAGACATCCTGCCCAAGCACACCCTGCCAGAACATCTGGAGGTCGAAGTTCTTGTAACCAAGCTCAATGTTGAGGCCGAACGAGAGGTCTGGCACCGGGTTGAAAATCCATGTCTGGTCGTCGGGTGTTATGCGCCCGTCGCCATTGAGGTCGGCATACTTCATGCCGCCCATGCGGGCGTTGTCCTGCCCGGATGTCGCCGCCTCTTCGCGGGACTGAAACAGTCCGTCGAACACGTAGCCCACAATCGAGCCGTAGGGCTGGTGAGACTGCACGAGGTTCTCGGTGGTGGTGTGCGCATAGGAGCCGGTGGTGGTGTTGGGGAGGTAGGTTACGTGGTTGCGGAAGAAGTCTAAATTGAGCGATGCCCTGTAGGTGAGGCCGCATTTCAGTTCGTCGCGCCAGCCGATGAGGAATTCCATACCCCAGTTGCGCAACGACGGGCCGTTGAGCCATGAAGCGCCCCCTTCGCCCATAGCGCCGAGGTAGGCCGGCTGGATGAGCATGTCCTTCACATCCTTGATGTAGGCGTCCACGCTTCCGAACAGGCGGTCGTTGAACATGCTGTAGTCTACTCCGGCATTATACTGTATGGTAGTTTCCCACTTCAGGTTGTCGTTGGCCGTCTGACTTGCTATGTAGCCCGAGGGGAAGATGCCGCTCTGCTGGAGCAGGAGGTCGTAGGCGGTGGAGGTGACGCGGTCGTTGCCGTAATCGGCCACGTAAAGAGCGTAGCGGGCGGTGTTCGAGATGGCCTGATTACCGGTCTTACCCCATGACAGACGGATTTTGAGGTCGTTCAGCCATGATTTTTTGATATTTTCCGACACGCGGTAACCGAGTGTGGCTGCGGGGAATGTGCCGTAACGGTTGTTGCGTCCGAATCTCGACGAACCGTCGCGGCGGATAGTGAATGATGCCAGCAGCAGATTGCGCCAGTTATAATCGATTTTTCCGAAGAACGATACCAGAGAATATGCCGATTTGTTGCCGGTGGATTTTTCCACGCCAACCGAAGCGTCGGGATACATGTAGTCAGGAGTTTCGATGTCGTAATCCTCATTGTAGCCGGAGAAATCGATGCGGCTCTGACGGAACATCTCCATACCGGCGAGCACAGTGAATGTGTGTTCCTTGGCAAGTGTGAAATTATAGTTGGCGGTGTTGGTCCAGGTCCATTTCGAATCGTTGGCCTGCGACATTGTGGTTGAGTTTGTGTCGTTGTTCACAATGTCGCTGTGGAATGTATAGTTGTAGGAATGAATGAACGCCGCGTCGTAGTCCAGACCGAAATTGCTGCGGAGCACAAGGCCTTTCAGCGGTTTGATGTCGATGAACGCGTTGCCGAACAGACGCCACACGTTCAGGGCGTTGTCGCGGTTGAACGCCAGCTCGCGGAGCGGGTTCTGGCGGTCGGCCATGCTCCCCACGGGGCCGGCGTAGGTCACGCCGTCCGTTTCATACACCGGAACGATGCTGGGCATTTTCAGGGCATTCTCCATAGGCTGGCAGTCTACCTGTTTTGTGTGGGTGAGGGTGAAGTTCTCGCCTACCGACACCACGGGGCTGATGTTGAAGGTGGTGTTGATTCGGGCTGCGATGTTCTCGAAGTCGGTGTATTTGAGGATACCGGCGTTCTTTTTATAGCCAAGCGAGAAGAACACGTTGGTCTTTTCGTTGGCCGATGAGACGGAAGCATCGTAGCTCTGTGCGAATCCGGTACGTGAAATCTCGTCGAGCCAGTCGGTGTCCGACATCATCATGGTCCGTTTGGCGTTGATGAAGCCGTCGTACTGGCCGTTGACGGTGTAGTTCACATAGCGGTTGTTTGCAACGTCGTATACGCTGATGGGGAAACCGGTGGGAGCGTTCAGGTTCAGACCGTAGCTTGATGCGTAGGCCACCGGATCGATGCCGTCGTTAAGGGCGGCCTGCGCCATGGCTGTGGCATATCCCGGGGTGTCGAGCAGTTTCATCGTAGCCTGCGACGAATAGAACTGGGCTGTGAGGTTGGCCGAGAAGCTCACATTTATTTTGTTGGTCTGCGCAGCTTTCCCTTTTTTAGTGGTGATGATAATCACACCGTTGGCGGCACGCGAACCGTAGATGGAGGCGGAGGCTGCGTCCTTGAGCACCTGCATGCTCTCGATGTCGTTCATGTTGAGAGAGTTCAGCGTAGCAGTGGTGGGCACCCCGTCGATGACGAACAGGGGATCCTGCGAGGCATTGAATGAGCCGATGCCGCGGATGCGCACCGTGCCTGTGCCGCTCGGCGAACCGTTGCCGGTGATTGTCATGCCGGGCACCTTTCCCTGGAGCGCGCGCATCGGATCGGTGTCGGGTGCGGTCTGGAGTGCCTTGGTGGAGACGACTGATACGGCACCGGTAAGATCGGCCTTGCGCACGGTCTGGTAACCTACCACGACCACTTCGTCGAGCAGTTCGGAGTTTTCGTTAAGGTGGACGGTCAACTGTGGAACAGCCTTCACTTCGGCAGGCTTGAAACCCACGTATGAGATTTTCAGGGTGGCGCCGTCGGGTACGGTGATTTCGAAATTACCGTCGACGTCGGTGGCGGCTCCGGCCTTGTTGGCATCACACAGAATGGAGGCGCCGATCAGCGGCTCACCGTCAGAATTTGAAAGCACCGTTCCGTGCACAGTGATGTTCTGCGCATGTGCCATCACTGTCATGAGAAACAGCAATACTGCACTGAGAATTGTTCTTTTCATTTTATTGAGATTTAGTGTAAGAATTTTCCTGCCGCAAAATTAGGGTAGCGGCTGCCTCTCAGCTTATAAAGATTGTTGTGCCGTCTATCAAAAATTATGCTTTGCACGATTTTTGATACGAAATGCACGGTTTTTGCAACCGTGGGGCTGAACATAAACGCGCACCGCCAGTGATGAGTGGAAGTGGCGGTGCGGCAGTGTGGCGCGGCAGGAAATTTATCGGGTCAGTTTGTTGCGTGCCTCGGTGGGAGTCTCTCCGTAGGCGTCGCGGTAGCATTTGGTGAAATAGGCCGGGGTGGAGAAGCCGGTCTCATAGGCTATTTCGCTTATGGTCCTGTCGGTGGTGGTGAGAAGGGTGCGGCCGTGCTGCAGGCGCAGGCGGCGCATCAGTTCCACAGGAGCATAGTTGGTGAGTGCCTTTATCTTGCGGTAGAATTGTGAGCGTTCCAGTCCCATTCTGGAGGCGATGGCGTCGACGCTCAGGTCGGAATTGCCCATCTCGGCCTTGAAGATGTCAAGGAAACGGGCGTAGAATTCGTTGTCAATGTCGGCTCCCGTGGAGTTTTTTCTTGTGGCGGTCTGTGTGTCTCTTGCAACGGTGCCGGACAAGCCGGCCGATTCATACAGATTCCTGATGCGGCGCCGGTTTGAAATCAGGCTGCTGCATTTTGATTTGAGCACTGCGCTGTTGAAAGGCTTGGCCAGATAGCCGTCGGCTCCGCTGTCATAACCCTGCACGCGCTGCTCGTCGAGCGAGCAGGCGGTGAGCATGAGCACAGGTATGTGCGAGGTGGATATTTCGCTTTTTATATGGCGGCAGCATTCCAGGCCGTCCATCACAGGCATCATCACATCGCAGATTATGAGGTCGGGCACGTGGCGCACTGCCATTTTCACACCCTCTTTGCCGTTGGAGGCCGTCAGGATGTTGTAGTCCGTGTTGAGCAGCTCGCCCACAAGTTGTTGTATGTCCCTGTTGTCATCGACAATCAGCACTATGGGCTTGTCGTCACTGAAGTCAGGACGTTCGGCTATTGTATCGAGTTCGGCCGCTACATCGCTGCTGTCTATGTGTTTGTCTGTGTCGCTGAGTGGTTTGGCAGAATGTGTCACAGGCAGTGTGATGGTGAATGCGGTGCCTTTTTGTGGAATGCTTTCCACCGATATAGTACCGCCGTGCAGCTCCACAAAAGCTTTTGCCACGGCCAGGCCGATGCCCGAACCGTTGGGATGGATGCGGTCCACCTGATAGAAACGGTCGAAAATCTTGTCAAGGTCGCGCTCGCTGATGCCTTCGCCTGTGTCGGCCACTCGGAGGATTAGGTTGCCGTTATCTTCTTTGTATGTAACGGTTATGGAGCCGTTGTCGGGCGTATGCTTGAATGCGTTGGAAAGCAGGTTGAAGAACACTCGCTCTATCTTCTCTGTGTCGAATGCCATGGGGAGGGGACAATCAGAGGACGGCGCCTGCAATGTGAATTTTATGTCGCGTTTGCGTGCCATGGCGTAAAATGATTCCATCCAGTCGCGTATTGATTTGGCAAAGTCTGTCTCCGTAATGTTTAGACTGAGTTTGCCGTTCTCGTATTTCCGGAAGTCAAGAATCTGGTTTATCAACCGCTGCAGGATGCGTGTGTTCTTGTCGGCGATACGAATAAGAGTGTGCTGTTGCGGAGTGAGATTGGTAGCCGCGGCCAGTTGTGCCACTGGTTCGGAGATGAGAGTAAGAGGTGTGCGGAGGTCGTGCGACACATTGGTGAAGAACATCAGTTTCGACTGGGTGGCTTCCTGGAGCTGTTCGTTCAGGCGTTTCTGTTTGTCGCGCTCATCTTCAAGCAGGCTGTTCTGTTCCAACAGTTCCTTCTGGTGCCGGCTGCGCTGCCAGTAGGCACGCAGCAGCAGGAATCCCATGCCGAACAGCAGCATGATTATGGCGATGCTGGCGTAGAACAGTGATGTCTGCGAGGAATGCTGTGCCCAGTAATCGTCAATCTGGGCTTTCAGCAGTTTCATTTTCCCGGTTTCCTGGGTAAGTGTCTCATTCTGTAGCAGCAGTATATCGGCGTTGCTGAGGTCAACGGCCGATGACAGCGGCAGCATCGTCTCCTTGGTGTAGGGTTGATTCTTGAGGATGGCCAGTGCGGTCTGTATCAGTCGGTGCCCCTCGGTTGGATAAAGGAAAGTTGCGTCGATCACGCTGTCGGCCACGGCCTGAATGCCTATGTTTGGTGCGGCATCTATGCCGATTATTCTGATGTCGTGGAGACCACGACGTTTTGCCACTTCGGATGCACCGATGGCCATGCGGTCGTTGTGTGCGTATATAAGGTCAACGTCGGGATACACATTCAGAAGGGAATCCGTCACCGGGACTGCATCCTCTTTATTCCAGTTGCCGGGAACGCTTGCCAACACAGTACCCCCATTATCCTGAAATTCCTGTACGAATCCGTTGTGACGGCCTTCGGCGGGAGTGGAGCCTTTAAGTCCGAAAATTTCTATTGCCGTGGCTCCTTTGCCGAGGAGATGCAGGGCATAATGTGCGGCCGACCGTCCCAAAGCCTCGTCGTCCACGCCGATGCGTGCCGTGTAGGTGTCGCCGTTGATATTGCGATCGAAAATAACCACCGGCATGCCGCTTTCATACACCTCTTTGATAACGGGCGTAAGGGCGTCAGCTTCGTTGGGGGATACAATCAGAATGTCGAACCCATTGTCGGCGAAATACCGTATGTCGTCTATCTGCTTTTCGTTGCTGTCGTCGGCCGAACGGATTTCCACTACCGCGTCTTCATGAAACATTATCTCGCGGTTTATCTCTTCGTTCATCTTCGAGCGCCAGTCATCCTGACTGCATTGAGATACGCCGATTTTGTAAACTTTGTTGTCGGTGCAGCCTGTTGCTGTGAGTAACGCGGCAAGCCACAGGGCAAATGAAATTCTACGGTACATTGTGTCGTGGTCGATTAAGGTTTTGCAAATTTAACGATAATCCTATGAAAAAGAGTGTATAAGGTTGTAAAAATCGGACAACACAACAATTTTGATACACTATGCACGATTTTTTATATGGTCTCTCCACGCTAATGTAGTAGTTTTGCATCAGCGAAAAGGCAGAGACCTTCTGCCATCTTTCCATGAAGAAACAATGGATTTAAGGTAAAATAGTTTAAGGTAGGACAGGGTCGGTTTCTACAGGTAAAAAAGTTTGTTTGAAGGTCGCTGTAACGGATAAAAAACACATTGAAACAATGAACAGAATAAAAAAAGATCTGACTGCCATGATGATGCTTCTGGCGCTTGCCGCCGCCCCTGCCGCATCGTCCGCCGACGGTATTGAAGTGAAACACCTCGGAGTCAACAACACCCTTGTCAGGGTTACCGGCGACAGCCGCTACCTGCTGTTGCCTGTACAGGAATCCACCGACGATGCCAGGATAAACATTCTTGTCGACGGCAATGTGGCTGGGACGATATATGTGCGTCTGGCAAAATCAAAGACGGATTATACCGTACCGTTCGACCTGACCCCGTACAAGGGCCATGAAGTGATGCTCGATGTTGTGATTCCGCAGAGCCGGGGCTCGGTGCGCGAGGCCAAGGACGATGCATGCTGGCGCGGAATTGTGGGTGCCGACACGTTCGATACGGACAACAGGGAGAAATATCGTCCGGCATTCCATCACACTCCGCTCTACGGATGGATGAACGATCCCAACGGAATGTTCTACAAGGACGGCCGGTGGCATCTTTATTACCAGTACAATCCATACGGCTCTAAATGGCAGAACATGACATGGGGCCATTCTGTGTCAAGCGACCTCGTGAACTGGGAGCATCTCCCGGAAGCCATCCGTCCCAATGGCCTGGGGGCTGTGTTCAGCGGCAGTTGCGCTGTGGATCATGACAATACAGCTGGGTTCGGGAACGATGCTGTGATAGCGCTATACACTTCGGCAGGTACAAGTCAGATGCAGAGCCTGGCATCGAGCACCGACGGCGGTCTGACGTTCAACATCTATCCTTCCAATCCGGTGCTCACACTTGAAAGCGAGGCCCGCGACCCCAAGGTGTTCTGGAACGACAGCACAAAGGATTGGAACATGATTCTGGCGCATGCCCTAGACCACGAGATGCTTATCCTCACTTCACCCGATATGAAGAGCTGGACCCTTCAGAGCAGTTTCGGCAAGGGGCTGGGTGCTCAGGGTGGTGTTTGGGAATGCCCCGACCTGTTTGAACTTCCCGTGGCAGGCACTGATGAGAAAAAATGGGTGCTTCTGTGTAACATAAATCCTGACGGCCCCTTCGGTGGCAGCGGTACACAGTATTTTGTAGGTGATTTCGACGGTAAGACATTCAAGGTCGACGCCGCTCCCGACGGCAACGTGCCTACAAAATGGCTTGATTACGGTAAAGACCATTATGCCACAGTGACATGGAGCGCCGCTCCCGACGGCCGGCGTGTGGCCATAGGGTGGATGAGCAACTGGCAGTATGCTGCCGATGTGCCCACCATGCAGTTCCGAAGCGCCAACACGTTGCCGCGCGACATGGGTTTGTTCCGTGCGCCCGACGGTGAGGTGTATGCATCATCAGCGCCGTCGCCCGAACTTGAGGCACTCCGTGGTCCGCTTGCGGTTAAAGTGAAGAAGGCCACAGTGGGGAGGAAGTCGCGTTCGTTCGCGCTCCCTTCGGAGAATGGCGGGATCTGCGAGATTATGCTTGATGTTGACGCTTCCAAGGCATCAATGGTCAATCTCGTGCTTTCCAACAATCAGGGTGAAAAGGTTATGATGCAGTATGATCCGTCTGCGGCCACTCTCTCGTTCGACCGCACCGAGAGCGGCATCACCGATTTCAGCGAAGGTTTTCCCACTGTCACTGTGACTCCCACACATGAGACTTCAGGCAGAATTGCGCTGCGGATTTTCGTTGACCGCTCCAGCATGGAGGTGTTCGGCAACAACGGCGAGTTCGTGATGACGAATCTTGTGTTTCCGCGCACACCTTACACCTCACTCTCCGTATCGTCGGATGGCGGCAATGCCAAAATCGAGAATCTGAGAATCTACTCTCTATCACCGGACAGTAAAACCAAGAATTAAAATCTTATGGAAATGACGCAATCGCTGGTAACCAACCGCAAATCGTTCCTGCTGCAGATAATCCCCGTGATGCTATGCTTCTTCGTGATGGGTTTCGTCGACCTCGTCGGAACGGCTTCGAATTATGTGCAGAAGGATCTTGGCCTCTCCGATTCGCAGGCCAATCTGTTCCCCTCGCTGGTGTTTTTCTGGTTCCTGATTTTTTCTGTTCCCACCGGAATGCTTATGAACCGTATCGGACGTAAGAATACGGTGCTGATAAGTCTGATTGTCACTGCTGCATCTCTGTTCATTCCGGCTTTGGGCGAAAGTTATCTTGTGATGCTTCTGGCATTCTCTCTGCTTGGAATAGGTAATGCCATCATGCAGACTTCACTCAATCCATTGGTGACTAATCTGATAAGCGGAGATAAACTTGCATCGACCCTCACATTTGGTCAGTTCGTCAAGGCTATAGCCTCGTTTCTTGCCCCGGTTATAGCCGCATGGGGGGCTACGACGGCATTTCCGACGTTCGGTCTTGGCTGGCGTGCGCTGTTTGTAATCTATGCCGTCATCAGCTTCCTTTCTATCTCGCTGCTGGCTGCTACACCTATCGAGGAGGAGCGTCCCGACAAGGCTTCGGGTGTGGGCGAGTGCCTCCGTCTGCTTGGCCGCCCGTTCATCTTGCTCTGTTTTCTTGGCATAATGTGTCATGTCGGCATCGATGTGGGCACCAACACCACCGCCCCGAAAATCATCATGGAGCGTCTGGCATTGCCGCTTGAAGAGGCGGGGTTCGCCACCGGGGTATATTTCATATTCCGTACTGCCGGATGTTTTTTGGGAGCTTTTCTGTTGCGCGCCATGTCGCAGAAGGTATTTTTTGCCATCAGCGTGATCTTGATGCTTGCAGGTGTGGTGATTCTTTTCACAGGCCACAGCCTTGTGCCGCTTTACGTTGGCATCGGGCTGATTGGATTCGGTAATTCCAACATCTTCTCGGTAGTGTTCTCGCAGGCTCTGGTCTATGCGCCCAACGAGCGTAACGAGGTGTCCGGCCTGATGATCATGGGGCTGTTCGGCGGCACCGTGTTCCCGCTTGCAATGGGGTATGCCGCCGATGCGCAAGGTCAGGGCGGCGCTGTGGCGGTGATGGCCGTCGGAGTGGCCTATCTGCTCTACTATACAT
>DBFWRP010000482.1:0-7247 GCA_048222005.1 Muribaculaceae bacterium
GGGGTGAGGGAGCTTCATTACAAGGCTATTCCGTGGATATATGCACGCTGCGGGGCAGAGGATGATGTGTACGGGCTGTTCCGCCTCGGGGCGCAGATGGAGACGTGCCAGATTTCAAGCACCGTCGACCTGCAGGCACCCTTGGGGTTCGACCAGAACAGCCGCCGCAATCTGCGTAAGGCGGTCGTCGCTGAGCTTACTGTGGAAGAATCCGACAATTTCGGAGCATTCTGGGAGGTGCTCGGGCAGGTGCTGTCGAGCCGTCATGGCGTCGGTCCTGTGCATTCGCTCGCGGAGATGGAGCTGCTGGCATCGCGGTTCCCGCAGAACATCCGTCTTTTCACGGTGACAAATCCGGAGGGTGAGGTGCTGGCCGGTACGGTGGTCTATTTATGTGGCCATGTGGCTCATGCCCAGTATATAGCCGCATCCGATGCCGGATGTGCCGTGGGGGCGCTGCCGCTGCTTTTCTCCAGGCTGATGGAGCGATTTGCTGCCGACTGCCGTTATTTCGATTTCGGAGTCTCGACCGAGAGGGGAGGGCAGGTGCTCAATGCCGGGCTGCTCCGCCAGAAATCGGGTTTCGGCGGGCGAGGAGTGTGCTACACATCCTACCGCCTGATACTGTAAAATAACCATCAAAATATTTGGCAGTTAGGAAAATATGTCGTAATTTTGCATCGCTTTTCAAAGGCTCGTGTGCCCAGCGCTGCTGCAATCTGTTGAGGGTGAGGTGGATGGGTGCGCGTAGTATGTGTATGAAAAGCCTGATTATCCAAGCAAAGGAAAATAAGTAATATAGAACCAAAGTAACAAAATCATTAACAAACTAAGATGCCTACTATTCAGCAATTAGTAAGAAAAGGACGCGAAACCCTTGTGGATAAGAGCAAGTCGCCCGCGTTGGACTCCTGTCCTCAGCGTCGTGGAGTTTGCGTGCGTGTCTACACCACCACACCTAAGAAACCTAACTCGGCAATGCGTAAAGTTGCACGTGTCCGCCTCACCAACGGCAAGGAGGTCAACTCCTACATCCCCGGTGAAGGCCACAACCTGCAGGAGCACTCGATCGTGCTTGTACGTGGCGGCCGTGTGAAGGACCTTCCCGGTGTTCGCTACCACATCGTGCGCGGCACGCTTGACACCTCCGGTGTGAAAGACCGCACACAGCGTCGCTCCAAATACGGGGCCAAACGTCCTAAAGCCGGTGCGGCTAAGAAGTAATCCGTAAACGGAACGGGCGCACGGCGCCTGACATCCTTTCGGGTGAAGTGACTAAATAGCACCACGAGAAATCAACCCAAAACATTTTCACCAACCCTGTTTTTGATTTCCCGGAGCTGACAACGGTTGAGTAGGCCCAAGATTAAGATAGCGCATGAGAGCGCGGGCCGAAGATAAGACACCAGCCACGACGAAAAAGCAAAAACAACTTTTCGCTTAAAACTTAAAATGAGAAAAGCAAAGCCTAAGAAACGCGTGATTCTTCCCGATCCCGTGTTCCACGATGTGAAAGTGACGAAATTCGTCAACCACCTCATGTACGACGGTAAGAAGAACACCGCCTATACCATCTTCTATAGCGCGCTTGAAACTGTGAAGTCGAAGATGCAGAACGAAGAGAAGACCTCTCTGGAAATCTGGAAAAAAGCGCTCGAGAACGTAACTCCCCAGGTTGAGGTTAAGTCGCGCCGAGTAGGTGGCGCAACCTTCCAGGTCCCCACCGAAATCCGTCCCGACCGCAAGGAGTCAATTTCAATGAAGAACCTTATCAACTACGCCCGCAAACGCGGCGGCAAGACAATGAGCGACAAGCTCGCCGCCGAGATCATGGACGCATTCAACGACCAGGGTGGTGCATTCAAACGTAAGGAAGATATGCACAAAATGGCCGAGGCCAACCGCGCATTCGCACACTTCCGCTTCTGATGCCGCGGCATAATTCACTGGTTAAACGATTCTAAGAGAACTCCAAACAATGGCTAAATCAGACGAACATCTTAAATTTACCCGCAATATCGGTATCATGGCCCACATCGATGCCGGTAAGACCACCACATCGGAGCGTATTCTGTTCTACACCGGCCTTACCCACAAAATCGGCGAGGTGCACGACGGTGCCGCTACCATGGACTGGATGGAGCAGGAGCAGGAGCGTGGTATCACAATCACCTCCGCCGCCACCACCACCTTCTGGAAATATGCGGGCGACAAATATAAAATCAACCTTATTGACACTCCGGGACACGTTGACTTCACCGTTGAGGTAGAGCGTTCGCTCCGCGTACTCGACGGCGCTGTGGCAACTTTCTGCGCCGTAGGTGGCGTTGAGCCCCAGAGTGAGACCGTATGGCGTCAGGCCGATAAATACAACGTTCCCCGCGTGGGCTACGTGAACAAAATGGACCGCTCCGGCGCGAACTTCTTCGAGGTTTGCCGTCAGGTGAAGGATGTGCTGGGCGCAAATCCCTGCCCCATCCAGGTGCCCATCGGCGCTGAAGAAACATTCAAGGGTCTGGTCGACCTCATCACCATGAAGGCTATCTTCTGGCATGACGAGTCGATGGGCGCTGACTACTCTATTGAGGACATCCCCGCCAACATGGTGGCAGAATGCGAAGAGTGGCGCGACAAGATGCTTGAGAAAATCGCCGAGTACGACGACGCTCTCATGGAGAAATACTTCGACGATCCCTCCACTATCACCGAGGAGGAAATCCGCCGCGCTCTCCGTGCCGCCACACTGAAAATGGACATCGTGCCCATGACCTGCGGTTCCTCGTTCAAGAACAAGGGCGTGCAGTGCCTGCTCGACAATGTCTGCGCATACCTCCCCTGCCCCCTCGATGCAGGTGCAGTCGAAGGCCACGCCATCGACGATCCCGACAAGATCGAGACCCGCGAACCCTCGTCGGAGGCTCCCATGTGCGCCCTGGCATTCAAGATCGCTACCGACCCCTATGTAGGCCGTCTGACATTCTTCCGTGTGTACTCGGGTGATGTTGTTGCCGGCAGCTATGTGCTCAACGCACGCAGCGACAAGAAGGAGCGCGTGAGCCGTCTGTTCCAGATGCACTCGAACAAGCAGAACCCGATGGAGAAAATCGGTTGCGGCGATATCGGCGCAGGTGTAGGTTTCAAGGATATCCGCACCGGCGACACCCTCTGCGACGAAAACCACCCCATCGTTCTCGAGGCAATGGAATTCCCCGATCCCGTTATCGGTATCGCAGTGGAGCCCAAGACTCAGAAGGACCTCGACAAACTCGGCGTGGGTCTGCAGAAACTCGCCGAAGAGGACCCCACATTCCGCGTGGAGACAAACGAGGAGACCGGCCAGACCGTTATCTCGGGTATGGGCGAGCTTCACCTCGACATCATCATCGACCGTCTGAAACGCGAATTCAAGGTAGAGTGCAACCAGGGTCAGCCTCAGGTTACCTACAAGGAAGCCATCACCAAACCCGTCGAACTTCGCGAAGTGTTCAAGAAGCAGACCGGTGGCCGTGGTAAATTCGCCGACATCATCGTTCGCGTCGAGCCGGTTGACGAAGGCTTCGAAGGCGGCCTGCAGTTTGTTGACGAGGTCAAGGGCGGTAACATTCCCAAGGAATTCATCCCCTCGATCCAGAAGGGTTTCACAACCGCTATGAAGAACGGTGTGCTTGCAGGCTATCCCGTGGAGAAGCTGAAAGTGACCGTTATCGACGGTTCGTTCCACCCGGTGGACTCCGACCAGCTTTCGTTCGAGCTCTGCGCCATCCAGGCATTCAAGAAGGCTTCGGAAAAGGCAGGTCCCGTGCTTATGGAGCCTATCATGAAGATTGAAGTGGTTACCCCCGAAGAGAGCATGGGTGATGTTATCTCCGACCTCAACAAGCGCCGCGGCCAGGTTGAGGGTATGGAAACCTCGCGCAGCGGTGCCCGCGTCGTTAAGGCTCAGGCTCCCCTCGCAGAGATGTTCGGTTACGTTACCGCACTCCGTACCATCACTTCCGGACGCGCCACCTCGACCATGACATTCTCGCACTACTCTGAAGTTTCGTCGTCGATCGCCAAGAAGGTGCTCACCGACTGCCAGGGTCGTGTGGATCTCATAAAATAAAACAAACTCCGCCGGGGCAGCAAATGATTCTTGACCCGGCGGAATCATAAATAAATCATCAAACAACTCATACAGAAATGAGCCAGAAAATCAGAATCAAACTGAAATCGTACGACCACAACCTGGTCGACAAATCGGCCGAGAAGATTGTGAAGACAGTGAAGGCCACAGGCGCCGTGATCAGCGGTCCTATCCCCCTGCCCACCCACAAGCGCATCTTCACCGTGAACCGTTCGACATTCGTCAACAAGAAATCGCGCGAACAGTTCCAGCTTTCAGCCTACAAGCGTCTCATCGACATCTACAACTCCACCGCCAAGACTGTGGACGCGCTGATGAAGCTCGAACTCCCCTCGGGTGTTGAGGTTGAAATCAAAGTGTGATGACCTCACGGTTTCAGAAGAACAATCGAATCAGATAAAAAAACAAACAGACAAGACGGGCGTCCTGCGCCACGCACTGCGGCGCAGGCAACGCACCCGATAATTATAAACTAACTACAGAAATGCCAGGATTATTAGGAAAGAAAATCGGAATGACATCCGTTTTCAGTGCCGACGGCCGCAACATGCCGTGCACTGTTATCGAAGTAGGTCCTTGTGTGGTTACTCAGGTTAAGACTGTTGAGACCGACGGCTACAATGCCCTGCAGCTTGGTTTTGAGGAGCAGAAAGAAAAGCACTGCACCCAGCCCATGGCCGGTCACTTCAAGAAAGCCGGAACAACCCCCAAGCGCCACTTGGCCGAGTTCAAAGGTTTCGAAGGCGAGTTCAAGCTCGGCGACGTTATCGACGTTAATCTCTTCTCTGAGAACGATTTCGTTGACATCGCCGGAATCTCCAAGGGTAAAGGTTTTCAGGGCGTTGTTAAGCGCCACGGATTCGGTGGTGTAGGCCAGGCAACCCACGGCCAGCACAACCGTCTGCGTGCCCCCGGTTCAATCGGTGCCTGCTCCTACCCCGCAAAGGTGTTCAAGGGAATGCGCATGGCCGGCCAGACAGGTAACGAGCGTGTAACCGTTCAAAACCTCAAGGTGGTGAAGGTGATCCCCGAACACAACGTGATGATGATCAAGGGTTCAATCCCCGGAAGTAAAGGTTCAATCGTAATGATAGAGAAATAATGGAACTCGCAATATACAACATAAAAGGTGAAGACACCGGCCGCAAGGCTGTGCTGAACGACGCGGTGTTTGCTATTGATGCAAACGAGCATGCCGTATATCTCGATGTGAAGCAGTACCTCGCCAACCAGCGTCAGGGCACTCACAAATCGAAAGAACGTAGCGAGGTTTCCGGTTCCACCCGCAAGCTGCACAAGCAGAAAGGCGGCGGCGGCAGCCGTATCGGTGACATCAACTCGCCTGTGCTCGTAGGTGGTGGCCGTGTGTTCGGTCCCCGTCCCCGCGACTATCGTTTCAAACTCAACAAGAAAATCAAGGAGCTCGCACGCAAGTCTGTCCTCTCCGCCAAGGCTCAGGACAACAAGATCGTGATTGTCGAGGACTTCACATTCGAAGCTCCCAAGACAAAGGATTTCGTGGCCCTGACCAAGAACCTCAAGCTCGAGGGTCAGAAAACCCTTCTGCTGCTTGCCGGAATCGACAAGAACGTGTACCTGTCGGCCCGTAACGTGCCCGACACACGCGTGATGACCGCTTCCGACGTGAACACTTACGCTCTGCTCAACAACAAGGCCATCGTGATGACCGAGAGCAGCCTTGAAGTTATTAACAAACTCTAAAACCGTAGGAGGAAACACAAGATGGAATTCACAATCGAACCTATCGTTACCGAAGCGGCCACCAATCTCACAGAGAAGCTCAACCGCTACACCTTCCGCGTTTCGCCCGAAGCCAACAAATTCCAGATCAAGGATATGGTGGAGAAGCTCTACGGCGTCAAGGTGCTCAATGTGAACACATGCGTTGTTCGCGGTAAAAACAAATCGCGCTACACCAAGAGCGGCCTGCTCCGCGGCAAGACTGCCAGCTGGAAAAAGGCGTTTATCACTGTTGGTGAAGGCGAAACTATCGACTTTTATAGCAATATCTGATATAACCAAAAATGGCAGTAAGAAAATTCAAGCCCACCACACCGGGGCAACGACACAAAGTTATTGGCGTCTTCAAAGGAGCGATCACTGCTAAAGCGCCAGAAAAATCTCTTACAGTCGGTAAAAAAAGCACCGGAGGACGTAACTCCGAGGGCCACCTCACCACACGCTACCTTGGTGGCGGCCACAAACGCAAATACCGTATCATAGACTTTAAGAGAACCAAATACGGTGTGCCCGCCGTAGTAAAGGCAATCGAGTACGATCCCAACCGTTCGGCCCGCATCGCCCTGCTTTACTACGTTGACGGAGCTAAAGCTTACATCATTGCACCCAACGGCTTGGAAGTTGGCGCAACAGTTGTCAGCGGTCCCGATGCAGCGCCCGAAGTGGGCAATGCACTTCCCCTGGGCAAAATCCCCGTGGGTACTGTGGTCCACAACATCGAGTTGCGTCCCGGTCAGGGAGCCTTCATGGCCCGTTCGGCCGGCACCTTCGCTCAGCTCGTGTCGCGCGAAGGTGACTATGCGATTGTCAAGCTTCCCTCAGGTGAAACCCGTAAAATCCTCGCAGCCTGCATGGCAACCGTAGGCGTTGTAGGCAACTCGGAGCACTCGCTCGAGCGCTCGGGCAAGGCCGGCCGCTCACGCTGGCTGGGACGCCGCCCCCACAACCGTGGTGTTGTCATGAACCCTGTGGATCACCCAATGGGTGGTGGCGAAGGCCGCGCTTCCGGTGGACATCCCCGCTCGCGCACTGGTCTCTACTCGAAAGGTCTTAAGACTCGTTCACCGAAAAAGACTTCTTCGAAGTATATCATCGAGAGAAGAAAGAAGTAAACTCGTAAGTTAACATCTCAAAGACATCACAATGAGTCGTTCATTAAAAAAAGGCCCTTTCATCAGCGTTAAACTTGAAAAGAAAGTGAATGCTATGGAGCAGAGCGGCAAGAAATCGGTTATCAAAACCTGGAGCCGCGCTTCGATGATCGCCCCCGAATTCGTGGGTCACACTTTCGCCGTACACAACGGCAACAAGTTTATCCCTGTCTACGTGACCGAGAACATGGTTGGACACAAGCTTGGCG
>DBFWRP010000483.1:0-5835 GCA_048222005.1 Muribaculaceae bacterium
TCATCGGCAGGTCGGATATGTCGAGATGCACGGGCTTCCCGGTGAGACGATCGACCATGCGGATGCCGAAGGGTGACGGCGAGTCCTTGCCGGAGGTCTCGTTCACGAACAGGCAAAGTGCCTGTTCGATGAATGTGTGGAAGCTCTCCTCCGACGGGAAATCACCCGCGTTGCCCGGTATCGCCGCCCAGAACAGCGTAGGCACATCAACGGTGTTGTGGCGAGGCTTCGCCTCCATGAGTGCCAGCTGGCTGCCTACATCATTTTTTATACGTTTCAACTTCTCGCGGTCATCGCTCCATGCCATCACGTTGCAGTGGGCGCGGACTGAGGTCAGCCCCTTGCTGTGTGCCTCGTTGAGATATTCCTCTATCCACTCGCGGTTTATCTGGTTGGAGCGGCTGTAGCGCGACAGCGAGTGCATGTTGCGGGCGGTCTGCTCGAATCTGCGCAGGCTCTCGGCCGGGTCGTCGATGAACAGATACTGGTTCACGATATGGTCGCAGGTGAGCAGCACGCCGATAGGTGCGGCGAATGACAGGCGGCAGTCGCTCCGATCGGTTGACAGACGCTCGTAGCGCGAGTCGGTAGCGACGCTTGACGGCAGATCCTCCGGGTCGGAGAGGGTGTGCAGGCACAGGTAACTGTCACCCACACGCATCTCCCCAGGCTCCAACGAAATGTCCTTCAGGCACGTGGTGCCGTCCTGCGACAGAGAGAAATACCGCTCCACGATGCCGGCGGTGGTTTCGGTGCCGGTTATCTCGTCATTGGTCAGACGGCTTATCCGCACAAAACCGCTGTCGTTGATTATGCGCTCGAACTGCGAGCAGCTCTCAAGGAAGCGCGCCACAGTTTCCCTGTCCCGCATCTCCTTCGGGATTATGAACCCGCGCGTGAGGGCGTTGAAACTGCTGGTGGTGCGGCTCCGTTCCTTTGTCGTCTTGGTAAGGAACAGGTGGCATGTGTGGCGCAGGTACGGTCGCTCGTTGAAATGCCGCTCGAATGAGCGACTCAGGAAGCTCAGGTCGTCGCGGCAGATGTCGGGGCGGTAGCTCTCCTCGATGAAGAAGTCCTGCTTGTGCACGATGCTGTATGCCGGCAGCACCTTCACCGCCTTGGCCCATGCCGAGTGCATGGCCTCATATTCTGCCTGCGTGAGCGTGAACAGCTCAGGCAACTCCACACGGTAGGCCACGGTGATGTCGGCGTCCTTGCTGATTATGCAGCCGTTCTCCACGGAGAGCAGCGGGAACTTGCTCTCAAGCGTGGCGACTTTCATTACATTCCTCATACTTTTCTGTTTTTTGTGGTTGCCGGTAACAGCCGGCGGAAATCCTTCCGGCTGATTATGTGGCGGGGATGATTGCGACGTGCCTGCAATTTCATGAGTCCGTGCTCGCCGTAGCGGGCGTTTAGCCTGAATGTGCCCCAAACGAGCGCGGATGACGACAATATGCCGAAGCATATGCACGCCCACTGGTCCACTCCGGCCATGTACATCACTACGAAAAGCACGAACAGCGAGAGCAGTCCTCCGGCGAAGATGAACAGGTATTGGCTCTTCAGGCCCTTGAACTCTGGGCTGCGGCCTATCCCCTTGTTGACTGTGTAGCTCGCCATGATTAGAGGAAGAATGAACGCAGTATTGTGGCCGCCACGATAAGGAAGATGCACGCCCCGAACCAGGAGGCGGCAGTCTTGCTGGTGTCCGGATCACCGGACGAGAACTTGGAATAGACTTTCACGCCCCCGATAAGGCCGACGACGGCACCGATGGCGTAGATGAGTTTGGTGGCCGGCTCGAAATAGGATGTCACCATGTTAGTGGCCTCGGTGATGCCGCCGATTCCGTTACCCTGGGCATAGGCCCCTGCGGTGGCGAGCAGTGCCAACGCTGCGAAAATGATTCTTTTTTTCATGTGTCGAAACATTTGAAAGTGATACATAAAATGATTTCGACCACAAATATATAGCATATAATCCCTTGACTTACAAGTCGGACGATGCGTGTCGCCGTATGTCATCGCGTTGCATCGCGGAGGCTGTCCGCATATGGAAAATGACTCTGAAACAGGATAGAGGGGCGATAAAGACAAAAGCCATGATTCCGATTTTCCTTACGGCGAAAGTAGCCGTGTCCCCTCTGGATTGAGCAAGGCCGGGGCCTGCGGTTTTCGGGAAAATCATCCTCGCCTGCGGCTCCGGTATTTCCCCGAAAAGCCTTGCACAATCCGGGCCACGGCTGCATGGGCCGTAAGAAAACCGGAACGCTGGCTCCGAGAGCCGGTCATTGTCAAATCAAAAAAATTACATTCATGAGAATCAACATCAGTCCTGAAATGAGGTCGCGGCTGCAAAACGCGGCGGCCAACAAAAGCGTGGTGGCAGCCGACATTCTTGCCGAGCTTGGCAGGAACTGCGATGCTTCGGAGATTATCAGAGGCACATACAATTACTTCAAGACAAAACGCATCAAGGCGAACCACAATGCCTATCATAAGATACGGATCGTGTTCACAGCCTGCGGCAAGAACCTGTCTCACGAGAATTTCCCCGACAAAGGGGATCCGAGCGCGCAATGGTACAACGAGAACCGGGCCGACCTTGACCCATCGACATTCGTGGGCTTGTTCAAGAATCTCCGCGAATACACCTCTGAAGAGATAAGATACTTCACCAGCGCCATATCGCTTGACAGCAAGGTGACGGTAAGACTCTGCTCAGGGATTAAGGATATCTTCGAGGCATATTGCGAGGACAACTACACCATCATCACCGACAACGGGGAATGCACCCTCCATAATTCCTGCATGAGATATGAGGACAAGGCTCGCAACGCCGCCGACTTCTACCACAATTTCGCCGGGGCGAAACTGCTCGTGGCAAAGGACAAGGATTCCAACATACTCGGACGGGCCGTGGTATGGGAAGGCGTGAAATGGCAGCGCGTGGACGGCACCGAGGTGGAGGTGTCGCTGATGGACCGTATCTATTTCTCGCATTCGTTCATAATCGACATTATGAGGGAGGCGGCACATGACGCGGGCATCATCTTACGCAAGCAACACAATGATTTCAGCCATCCCAGGGATGTGGTGGTGATGAATCCGGCTGAAGGTCTTTATCCCGGAGAAACCCTCGATATCAAGATGAGGCTGGAGGTGCCGGTGTGCAGGTGGCACAAGAGAGGAGTCCCATATCTTGACACGTTCTACAATCTGATGCTAAACGAAGATACTCTGGAACTCTGCAACCATGCCGACGGAAAGGTTATCGCGAACTGCCAGTCAACATCCGGCTACGCTACCCGGCACAGGAATGTATGCCCACGCTGCAACAGGCTTCACACCACATCAGGAGAGGATTTCTGCACACGCTGTCAGCCGGAGGTGTACGCAAACACATTTTTCGGACGTGTGTTGAAAGGCCATGCGGTCAGCTACAAGGGGCAGACATACCCTTCGACACTGTTCAGACGTGGCAGACCGATACCGCAGTTCAGACGCTTTCTGCAAATAGAAAGATTATATACCGATAATGAATGATGATATGAAAAGGCTACTGGAACTTTACAACATCGCTTCCCCTTCGGGAAAGGAGAAGAGGATGTCGGCGTATATAATGTCCGAACTGAGGAAGATGGGTGTCAAATGCCGGAAAGACAGGGCCGGCAACATATATGCCGTGAAAGGAACGGCCGCCACATATCCGTGCGTGGTGGCCCATATCGACGAGGTGCACCATAATGAGACCGGCAACTACGGTGCTTACATCGTGGCAGATGAAATGGTCGTGGGCTACGACAAAATCCGGAAATGCCAGACTGGAATCGGCGCCGATGACAAGAACGGCATCTGGATATGCCTCAGGATGCTTGAGCGTTTCAAGAGGATGAAATGCGTGTTCTTTGTCGGCGAGGAAATCGGCTGTGTAGGCAGCCACAAGGTGAACATGGAATTCTTCAAAGACTGCCGTTTCGTGATACAGTGCGACCGCAGGGGCAACAGCGACATCGTGACTGACATAAGCGGGATTCAACTGTGCTCGGAGGCCTTCATAAAGGCGATAAAGCCTGAGGAACACGGATATTCCGAAAGCTCAGGCATGCTGACGGATGTGCTGACCCTCAAGCGCAGAGGATTGTCGGTGTCGTGCGTGAATCTTTCGTGCGGCTACTACAACGCGCATACCGACAAGGAGGTGACTATACTGGCCGACCTGATGAAATGTTACGAATTTGTCAGGCACATCATCAGGACACACACGGAGGTCAGCGAGCACAAGTATATGCGGCAGAGAACGAGATATGGTTTTCCGTCGTCCATATTCGGCTTCGACGATTCACGCTACCTTAACCGCAAGAACTGCACCGAGCCGGGATGGGAGGATTTTGATGCATAACAGCATAATACAAACAAATATGGCTTTTGAAAAAGAACATATCATGTCAGTAGCCGAGACCATCCGGGAACAGCTCTTCGGGCTGACACCGATGACCGTGCTTATGTCATGGGGGATATCACGGATCACCGCAACCGTCATTGACAATATGGCGGCACTGTCGCTCCATGTGAACGGCCGTATACACAAAGGAGAGGTAATCATAGCCTTAAACGAGGGTGTTGATTATTATGAGATATACCTGCGGGATGATTCAGAGAAACGCAACTCTCAAAAGATTGCCAAGGATGTTGATTTCACACAGCTATCAGAAATCATAGACGAGGCAATCGAGAGCGGAACTGACAAGGAGGAGTATTACAAGTTCTGCGATGAAGTCCGGCAATCGCTGATTCGTGAGGGAATGATATAGTTTGCTCCACGGTTTTATACCAAACGGGAATGGTCTGCTTCAATGGCAAATCATTCCCGTTTTTTATGGGCAATGGCAGTCCTACACATATAGGTTCCAGTCAAAGTCAGAAACAGAATCCATCTCGGCCAGAGTCTTCTTACGTGGTTTACCGTCCTCATCAAAATGCTCTCGCATAAGGGCTTCCACCTTTTCCCGATTTGCCGACAGTTTGACAAGAAAATCGGAGTAGTCTGCATCCTGTACGTCTGGGAAAGTTCGGGTGGTATTGACTTGGGTGCATTCTGCTGTCTTATGTTCGTTACCGTTTTGAGTGATGTAAGCGGCATCACATATATTCGTCCCAATTAACGGGCTGATGTTTTTCTGTTTCATAATCTGTAATGTTTTTACGTTCTCCTTTGTCTGTAAGACATTCTGAGATAATCATATCCAATTCCTCCTGAGGACAGATATTCTCGGCAAAAAGTCTGAATAAATCGGTGTCTTTCAACTGGAACAGTGTTTCTGCCGTCAACATTCTTTTGTCCTTGTCATTTGAACCGGATAATAAAACATCGGCGGCGGCACTTATCCTGTCAATGGGAAGGCCAGAAGGAAAGTCCGGATCCGGTTCGCTTTCTGCGGGAGCCATCAAATCCTGCATCTCGGAAGCTGTAAGAACCGGTGATGTACCGTCATTATCCATAATGGCTTCTTCCACATCATCTGACGAAATATCCTCATCCTCACCGATAAATCCGGAATCCGGGAGCGGTTCGCTTCTGATTGGTTCTTGAACTTTGGGGTCTGGAAGATAGACTGTTTTTGTCCTGCCTATGACATCGCAGACATGGATGGAAACCATTTCCGTTTTTCCATTTTTACGTTTGACACGCGCGTTATGGAGTTTCTTCCGTTGGAGTCGTGCTGCGGCCAGTCGTTTATGCCAACGCCATCTCCATAAACGTATTATGCGTGCCCGACGGTACAGTTTTTCCCACAGACCGTACATCCTGCGGCGGAACAGGAATATCCAC
>DBFWRP010000484.1:0-1100 GCA_048222005.1 Muribaculaceae bacterium
CACCCCGAAAACATCAATTTATTTTTCGTCCGCGGAAGCAACAACGCCATGATACCGCTGACCTCCTTAGGTACGACTTCCTATACGACGGGACCAGGCAGCATCAAACGTTTCAACATGTTCAACAGTGCCATTATCCGGGGAGCCGCCGCCGACGGTTACAGTTCGGGGCAAGCCATGGAAGTCATCGAACAGGTGGCCCGCGAGCATTTGCCGGACAACATCGGCGTAGAATGGAGCGGACTGTCCTATCAGGAAAAACAGGCGGGCGGGCAGACCGGCCTCGTGCTGATGCTCGTGTTCATCTTCGTTTTCCTGTTCCTTGCAGCCTTGTATGAGAGTTGGATGGTACCCATCGCCGTACTGCTGTCTCTGCCGGTAGCCGCACTCGGCGCATATCTCGGCATCACGTTCTGTGGACTGGAGAACGATATTTATTTCCAAATCGGACTGGTGATGTTGGTCGGACTGGCCGCCAAAAACGCCATTCTGATTGTCGAATTTGCCAAAGACGAAGTGGACCGAGGCGGCGATTTGGTGACCTCGACCCTCCATGCGGCACGCCTGCGTTTCCGTCCCATCCTCATGACTTCACTGGCCTTCATTCTGGGCATGTTGCCCATGGTAGTGGCCAGTGGTCCCGGCTCAGCCAGCCGCCAAGCCATCGGCACGGGCGTATTCTTCGGTATGATAGTGGCCGTATCGGTCGGCATCCTGTTGGTACCGTTCTTCTTCGTACTGATATACAAAGCCAAAGGCAAATTCAACCGCAAACGCCTTTCCGATGCCGGACTCATCCTATTGGCAGCCGGCACGGGACTGTCGTCCTGCCAAATCGGTAAATCCTATACCCGTCCGGATATGCCCCTGCCCGCCCGGCTCGACACGCTTACGCAAGACACGGCATCCATAGGCGACCTCTCGTGGTGGGAGCTTTACAACGACACCACTCTTCAACAACTGATCCACCGGGCACTCACGTACAATAAAGACCTGAAAATAGCCTCGGCACGAATGAATGAGCTGGCTGCCCTGAAACGCATCGATTTTGCGAACATGTTCCCGCAAGCAACCGCCCGCCTGAACGGCAACCGTGAAAC
>DBFWRP010000485.1:0-3128 GCA_048222005.1 Muribaculaceae bacterium
CGTGGAGACCACGCCGCCGGAGACCCGGTCCACCGGGCCGACCACGGAAACCACCGTCCCCACGGAGCCTGAGCCGACGGAGCCGGTGATGCTGGCGAAGTATGCCCCCCTGTATGAGCAGAACCACGATCTGTTTGGCTGGCTGCGCATCGACGGCACCGTCATCGACTACCCGGTGATGCACACCCCCACCGATCCGGAAAAATATCTGCACACGAATTTTAAGCGGGAGTACAGCTTCGGCGGCATTCCCTTTATCGACGCCAACTGCTCCGCCGACAGCGACAATCTGCTGATCTACGGCCACAATATGCTGGACGGCAGCATGTTCCGCTCCCTGCCCAAGTATGAGAGCAAATCCTACTGGCAGGCGCACCCCACCATCCACTTCGACACTCTCTACGAGGAGGGCGAGTACGAGGTGCTTGCGGCCTTCTATGACCGGGTCTATTACACCTACGAGAACTGCTTCAAGTTCTACCAGTTCATCGACGCGGCGGACGAAGCGGACTTCAACAACGCCATCTCGAATTTCCGCTCCAAGGCGCTCTACGACACCGGCGTCACCGCGGCCTACGGCGACAAGCTCATCACGCTGGTGACTTGCGCCTACCATGTGGAGGACGGCCGCTTCGTTGTCGTCGCCCGAAAAAAGTGACCGTCATTCCATTCCCGCATATAACAGGGCTGTCTCATGGAGACGGCTCTGTTTTTTGCCTAATTGCAGAAAATCGACGTCTTTTTCCATTGACTTTTGGTGTGATATTGCGTATAATTCAGGCATAAAGGTAATGATGGCATTACCGTGCAGACGGTCTGTGCCTCCGGCATGGATCACCAAATGAAAGGAGAGTATTTCAAGATGAAAAACCATGGTTTGCGCAGAATTTTCAGTCTGTTTCTGGCACTGTTCATGGTCTTCACACTTCTGCCCACGACTGCGTTGGCAGAGGATACGACGGGGGCTGACGAAACCCCGCCCAAGACCGTCGTAGTGGACGAGGGCGAGAAGAAGACCGACCCCCCCGCGCAGGAGCAGCCTGAGGACGAGGATCCCCCTGCACCGGAAGAGCCGAAAACATTCACCGTTACATACACTGACGGCGCAGACGGCGCAGTATTTCCCAATCAGGTTTACCGCGGCCTGTCGTCCGGTACCCCGACCCCCGCTTTCGACGGCACCCTTGCCCGGGAAGGCTATACCTTCGCCGGCTGGAATCCCACCGTTGCGGGAACCGTGACTGCGGATGTCACCTATGCCGCCAAATGGGAGGAGGGCAAGACCGGTCCAAGAAGAGTGACCTTGCCGACGATTCCCGGACCCGATGTAGATCTCGCCGCTTTGGACACCGGGCATAAGATCGATGTCCGATTCACCGTCCTGTATGTGGGTGACGAATTCAACATTGGCTACAACTACGGTTCTTCCGAAAAGACCAAGTTTGTTTGCCAGTACAAGACGAATCACTCCGATACCGCGTATAACAACCACACGATTGCGATTTCTGACATCAAGGCCGCCGCAAGCCGCGCTTCTGTCAACAGCGGCTACCAGATCGTCGGTTGGTCGAAAGAATCCAATGCCAATCCCACAACGTGGTCGCTTAACAAGAGCGGTACGACCGCCTGCAACAAGGGTTCTACGATTTATCTCGTAGCGAAGAATCCCAATCCCACCACGAAATATACATACACGCTGAACTATGATGCCAATGGCGGCACCGGCGCGCCCAGTGCTGATTCGTGGTCTACAACAGATGCAGCTATCAGATACCACTCCTTTACAGTGAAGAATACCATTCCCACCCGGGAAGGCTATGTCTTTAAGGGATGGAAAGCCAAGGACGGGGCTGATACGATCTACGCTGGTGGTGCGCTGTGTTCCGTATCCCAGCAAGGCAATGATGTCGTCAAGAATGGCAACACTTGGACCAGAACGCTGTATGCCGTCTGGGAGGAAGCAGTCCCCTCCAAGCCCGAGTGGAGCGATATCCGGCGTGAAATGCAGAAGGTCAGTGTGCACGTGACATGTATCAATCCCGACGTCAACCACACCGAAAAGACATATTCCTATAAAGAAAGTAACGACGACACAATCGGCTCTGTTCAGGACAGCGCAGGTTCGTACACCTGCACCGTTACCGTTCATCTGGGTAGGTATCGACTCCAATACAACCAAGATTTTAATCGTGAACACGAGTTTGCAAGTTCTTTAACAGCCGACGTTGTGCTACAGTACAACGGCACAGGTTGGGTGATTGCTTCTGCCCTCCCCCTTGAACTCAAGCTTACGTGCGGCTCAGCGCCCACGCCCAACCCTCCCGGTTCAGATGTCCTGAACAGCCTGAAGGTACTTGTAAAGTGCGACTCGAAAACATATCATTTCGAGAAACCCTATAAGATGGACGACGGAGATTACAGACTTGAGAAGGTTGACGACAACACCTACACCGTCATCGTCTTAGCGGATAAGTATGTGGAAAAGTACAATGCCGTCTATCCGGGACATACGCTTTTTGACAACAACACCAAGACCATCAAGCTGGTGTACAGGTATGGCGCATGGACTGTAGTGGGAAGCAATGGCGTTACCTTCAACGTTAGCTGCGAACAAAAGTACACCGTCACCTACACCGACGGTGTGGATGGTGAGGTCATCTTTGCGGATCAGGTCTCTTATAAGAAACCCGGTGAGAAGACTCCCAAGTTCCGTGGCACCCCCACCCGCACCGGCTATAAATTCATCGGATGGGAACCCGCCGTTGTCGGCACTGTGACCGCCAATGCCACCTATACCGCTCAGTGGGTAAGCATTTCCGATTTAGATCCGGCGCCGGAGCTGGTGAGCAGCCTGTATATGAATTTCCAGTGTACCAACGAGAATGCTTCCCACGATCACCGCAGCGAGATGATTGCTATAGGGTACGGTATAGGCGCCGGTGGTGTGATCGTTACCGACGCAGCCGGGAACCCCGTATACAATAAGGACGGAAACATTACGGCCGTCATCACTTTCTATCAGGATTCCGGATTCCTAAATGAATACAATAAGAGAACCGGTGTCGCCCACAGGTATGCCGATTACGAACCAAAAACGAAGTCTGTTGACGGCGTACTCATTGGTGAAG
>DBFWRP010000486.1:0-3850 GCA_048222005.1 Muribaculaceae bacterium
ATCATATATCATCATACAATCGATACACGGCCGCTACCTCTCCGAGGTGCGAGCACCATATCACTTCTCTTTCTTGCAAACCTAAATCACATTCACCAAATTGTAGGGACATGCCTTTGGCATGTGAATCAGACGTGCACTAATAACATATTAATCAGAAATATAGGGTCAAGCCGAATTCACGGTGCATTTGTTCAGCATATGCTCACGTATAATCCATTAAGTAGTAGGGACATGCCTTTGGCATGTGAATCAGGCGTGTGCTAATGCGCAGTGAATCAACGTTGTTTCACATGCCAAAGGCATGTCCCTACAAGTCGGTGAAAGCATTGTTATGGAGCGATATTGTTTTTTCATGCACGAAATTTAGGCTTGACCCGAAATATATCAACATTGCGTAAATCAAATTTGTTCCACATGCCAAAGGCATGTCCCTACAAGTTGATGACAATGCCAGGGAAATGACAGTATCAATCATAGAAACAATCATATGCCCATCGGGCAACATTGTTCATTATATATCCAGCAATGTGATTCCCATCCTGATGCCCCCTAATCAGATGATCATGATAACGATTCTGCCAATAAAATTCCGCACCCATTCTACGCGCATATTTTGTCACCGCACCTTTGAATGAACTTATGTATCTGCTCAATACCGGCATATGACGTCGGCACGTTGGGTCGTATCGGAAATCCGGATTTAAAGACCTTTGGGAAATAGGGATATCCCCATCAATAATACCATCTTTTAAGACACATATTATCGCATGAATGTGGTTGGGCATAACCACAAACAATGGTATATCTATCTCCGGACAGAAGTTTTTGACTGCGCTCAGTTGACCTGCGGCAAATTCTCCGATTTTACTCAAATGCAATTTCCCATCTATAATTTCGCCGAAATAGTGTTTCCGATTTTTCGTACACATAGTGACAAAATAATCGCCTCCATCATAATCCAGAAAGTTTGCCCGTGGAGTTTTTCGATATTGTGTCATTGTTGTATTTTTACACATTAAGATCTAAGGGTTTTGCAATACCGAAGGGCGCAATTATAAAATTGTAGGGACATGCCTTTGGCATGTGAATCAAATTCGCGCACCAATACATCAGGCACGCCTGTTTCACATGCCAAAGGCATGTCCCTACAATTCGGTAAATGTTCTACCGCACGGTATCGACTGACAGCAACTGCGCAGCAGCGGGAGGATCAGTAGACGAGTTCGAGGTCGTCGACATACATCACAGAGGGGCCTCCGGCGAAATAGTCGCCACCCTTGGAGGCCGAGATGGTGAGGATGATGTTGCAGGCCTTCACATCCTCGGTGCGGTAGTCGAGGGTTATCTCGAACGGCACCATGTCGCTTCCGGCGGTTGCGCCTTCAAACACCTTCTCGCCGTATGCAATCACGTTGGCACCATTCTTATCGAATAGTTGCGCTGTTTTTGTCATTACAACACAAGGCCAATCTGTATATGTATTAGTTTTGTCTCTTATATCCAGCGTGTTGTCTACTATGGCAATATAGATAATGCCTTTATCAGGTTGGCCTTTGACAATATCAGTGACCTTTGGACTCTCATATTCCACGTTTGCCGGGGTATAATGCACATATCCGCGGAGTGCCTTGGGGCGCGAGGTGAACGGGCGTCCCCAGCCGAGAACACCATCAGTGCCCTGCGTGGCCAGATATTTACCGACAAAGAGGTTGCCTGCGGCAAATTTTCCGATTGTACCGATACCCACAAACTGACTCTCCAGCTTGGCCGAATACGAGCCGGAATGCTTCTTGTCGGCAGCACGAGTTGTCACGTTCTTATTCATAGTGGAAGAGCCGTGGTTACCGCTGTCCCAGAACATAGTGCCACCCGAGGCATACACCAGATGTGCCTTACTGCTTGTGTCCCACTCCTCGAATCCGGCATTGGGCAGCTGGGCGGCCGCCTCGGTGGTGAACGTGTAAGGCTTGGATTCATAGCCGTCGCACACGGCGCGATACTCATAGGTGGTGCCTGCGGTCAGGCCGGTCACTGTGGCAGTGATTGTGGTGCCTGCCTCGGCGCGGGCGCCGGGAGCGGCAGCCGGGGTGGCCCGGTTCCATTGCTGCGAGCCCAGGCGGCGCCATTCAATGGCCGCATTGGTGGCATCCGGATTGAGGATGGTTGCAGTAAGCGTGACACGGTCGGCCCACACGGCGGGAGATGCCGACGGCAGCGGGTCGAGCTGCATCTTGGCGCTGGTGAATGTCACGTGCGCCACTCCGGTGAGATTGTTGGCATCGTGCACGGTGATGGTCACTGTATGCTCACCCTCGGCGAAGATACTCAGGAAGTTTTCGTTGAAACGGAGCTTCATCTCTTCAAACTGAGGGTTCTCTGGATCATCCTTATGGGTTATGAGACTGTAGGAGAAGCCATATCCCTCGAGTTTCTGCCTTACTTCGTCGGACATGCTGAGCACACCGAATTTGGTCTGCCCCTCGCCAAGATAAGCCGTGAATGCCGGGCATTCCACCTCTACATATTCGATGTGCGATGTGCTCTGCACCCACAGGCGGCATTCGTCGAAGGCTCCGCCGGTGCTCACAATGGGCTGGGATATATCATGGGTAAGCCCGGTAATCACCGGCTCCATCTGAATCTCGATCACCTCGGCGACTTCAATCTCGGTTTCATCCACCTCGATATCAAAAAGCGCGGCACCGAATTCCGATACGCTCGGGTCGCCCTGACTGATATGCACGGTGTACTTATGTCCGGGCTTGGCATTCTCTATGGCGCCATGCTTTGTCACTGCGCCGTCGTTGAGGTTGTTCTTGGCGGTAAAGGTATAGGAGATGTTTTTATCGAACGACGGCATCATGAAGTAGCCGGGCTTGCCGGATGCCTCAAGACCTTCGTAGGTTAGCTTGCCGGCCTTGTGTCCGGCCTCGAATACGCATTCTGACACCAGATCGCGCACCGATTCGTCGTAGTCCACAACCACAACCACGTTGGCGATCTTGCACTCGAGGTTGAGCTGACGCGTCTCTCCGCTCCCGATGGAAAACTCCTCGCGGGCTTTGAAATGCTTGTCCTCGAACGAAGCGGGAACCGAGTCGCCGGTCCATGCCTCGGCCACGTAGTTGTCGGCAAGCAGCCACACACCCTGTGCGGGCACCTCGCCGATGCCGTTGTACTTGCGCACCACGCCCTTGGAGTTCGAGATCCATATGAGGGTCTTGGCGGCCAGCTCATCGTCGGTTACACCGGCACGCGAGCCGCGCGACACCGAGCCTTTCACATCATTGCTGATGGATGTCTTTATTATCAGACGCCCCTCGCCGTCGCCGGTGTCGTAGGGGATTTCGTCCGAGCAGCTGCACAGCGCCATAAGCGATGCAGCGAACATGGCTGCCGGAGCGAAAATATTTTTTATCTTTTTCATTTCAATCGGCAGTTTTTAGGATACGATAAGCAGGGTAAGCGTCTTGCTGTTTCCGGCATTATCAGTTACAGTCAGTATGAACCGGTGATTGGCAGCCCCGTAAAACATGGTCAGAGGCACAAACTGGGTTATATCGAAATCAAGGTCGGTGGCACCCTTCACTTCGTCACCGACAGGGAATTTAAGACCTTTCAGACCTTCAGTCAGATCCTTCTTCTCACCGTCATCGGTCTCCACAATCGGGTCGGCGAGGTCGAATTCCGGTGCCAGCCCAACACCACTGAGAACGTCGGCCGTCAGTGTCTCCGAATTAATCTTCACATTGAAAGAAGCAATCGGGGCTTCCGAGTGGATGTGAATCTTGGCTTCTTTTTTCCCTTCGCCGAAGTCATCTGCATTGTTGGGAGTATCGTCAAGCAC
>DBFWRP010000487.1:0-4016 GCA_048222005.1 Muribaculaceae bacterium
ATTTGTGGTTGTAAGCTCAAATGTGGTTTCGTATGTCTTAAACCTAATAATTACCATCTTATGAAAAGACGTTACACAAAGATTCTCACCGCATTGATGCTGCTGGCGGCATTCTGCGCAGGTGTGGCCTTTCCGGCTCACGCCCAGGACAAGTCTGAGAAAAAACATCAGTGGAGGATACATGTCCGGAATATCGTTACCGGCGAATTTGTGGGTGACACACTCGCTGTTGACCTGCTTCGACCTGACAGTACACTCATCCTCTCACAACCTCTTATGGTCTCAAAGGATAAGTTAGGGATTCCATACAGCAATCTTGCCGCATATATTGTCCCGGGACAGGACTTTATCATTCGCCTGTCGCATCCCGACTATGAAACCGCATATCACAAAATACATATTGCTAAGAACCATGAAGAGAAGACCCTCCAGATTCGCAAGCTGACGAAGCGGGAGAAGGCGATGATGCTCGACGAAGTGGTCGTGACCGCCTCGGTGGTGGAGTTCGTCAACAAGGGAGACACCATACAGTTCAACGCCGACGCTTTCGAGCTGGCCGAAGGCTCCATGCTTAGCGCTCTGATCAAACGCCTGCCTGGAGCGGAACTGAAAGAGAACGGACAGATTTATGTCAACGGCAAATTCGTGGACAAGCTGCTGCTCAACGGCGAGGATTTCTTCCGCAACGACAAGCTCGTGCTGCTGCAGAATCTGCCCGCGTACACTGTCAAGAACATTCAGGTGTATGAAGAGACGCTGCCCGAGCAGCTTGCAAAGAAGGACTCTTCCGAACCTGATCTGGTGATGAACGTGAAGCTGAAGAAGGAGTTCAACGCCGGATGGATGGCCAATGCCGAAGCGGGCGGGGGCACCCATAACCGTTACCGTCTGCGCGGGTTCGGGCTTGGCTACACTCCCAAAGGACGCATCGCCGCTTACGCTTTCATCAATAACCTCAACGAGACAGGCTCTCCCGATATGGCGGGAGAATGGCAGAAGAAGAGCAACCAGCGCGACGAGATAATAACCAAGGGGGCAGGCCTGGACTATAACTTCAAGCCAAAGGATAATCTGAAATTCCGCGGCAATACCACTATTCAATATCAGACAAAATTCGGCAATTCCCTGGTAAACCAACAGAACTATCTGCCTGACGGCGTCAATTATTCACGCCGCTGGCTCGACAACCGCTTCGGTAATCTCTCCGTCATCTCCGATCACACCACTGAATTTACGACAGGGAAAATATGGCATGAAGTAAACGGGACGTTCAACTACGGCTCGGACAAGATGCGGAGCAACACCACCGAGGGAACTTTCGGCCGCATGCCAGGTGACTATCCCACCATGTGTGCGGACCTGCAGGCAGGTATGCCCGACACGCTCGACATCCTGAACCGTTATCTGAGCCTGACCAACACCGACAGCAAGCTCGCGTACGGAAACCTTAAAGACATCATGTACATCTCTCTGCCACACGACAAGACTTTGACGGCTACCGTATGGGGAACCCTCTCGCACCGATGGCAGGATGGCAGCCAGAGCTACCTGCTTCAGACCAAAGGCGACAATGAGCAGCGTACAGACCGTACCAACCCGCAGAACCGGCATGACTACAAATACGGAGGGAATCTTTACGCCTGGCTTGGCAACGACACATGGTATATTATACCGAAATATAACATCGAGAATTCATATACCTACAGTTCCACCATGTTCTATGACTTCGCGGATTCCATGCCTTGGTACGCCGCCGACAGCCCCATGCAGCTGCGCGACAGAATGGAATATGTATATAAAATGCTCGACCCGCAAAACAGCTATATATACGGCCTGCATCAGCTTGACCAGAAACTCACCTGCAGCGTTGCCTTCACGAGGAAGGATATGTCACCTACCGGCAGCCGTACTGGCAAGTTCCAGATATCAATTGCTCCCGGAATGCGCTATCTGCGCAGGAAGATGAATTTCAACGGCGCCACCCGGCAGCTGTTCAGCCGCAACACATGGTTGCCCGAAGGTACGGTACATCTCGAGTGGTACAAAAACAATCTCAACCAAATCAGTTTCGACTACAACTTATCTACAAACGCACCGCAGATGATGGACATGCTTGACGTCGACTTCAACTCCGACCCGCTGAATCCCACCCTCGGAAACCCGAATCTGAAATATGGTCTGAAGCATGTATTCAATCTCAAATACAACTCCATGAATTTCCTGTGGCACAAACTGTACCTGATGGCAGGAGCAAAATACACAATCGACCAGAGAGCGGTGACGTATGGCACCTCATACGATATGGCAACGGGCATCCGTACCACAAAGCCGATGAACATAAACGGCAACCGATACGGCAATTTCTATATCTTTGCCTCATACAGACCCGTCCGGGCCAAAAACTTCTTCATCAAGCATCAGACCATATTCACCCCTGCCAGATACGCGACGTTTGTTTCCACAACCGACAAGCGTGGAATGCAACGCAGCATCAGCCACTCCAACTATTGGAACGAATGGTTCGCCGTAGAGTATAATACCGAGAGGTTTACAGCCGCAGCGACGGTGACGTACACCAATGAGTTCAACACCTCCCGCACAGGCGATTTCGACGATTACCGGATTCAGTCGCTCGACTGCGGTGTCCGCGGTCTCGTGCGCCTGCCGCTGAACTTTGAAATTTCCTCCAATATCAGCGTGCTGAATTACTGGGGCTATACCGACCCGACGTTCAATAAGGCGCAGGTAATATGGAACGCCCGCATCAGCAAGAGCATCCTCGGAGGCTCCTTGCAGTTCGCCTTCGACGGCTACGATATGCTGCAACAGATTAAGAAAACTCGTATCGAAACCACCGCCGCTTATCGCCGCGAGACACGCTACAACTCCATCCCGAGCTACTTCATGTTCACCGTCAAGTACTTCTTCTCCAAGAAACCCCGCCAGTAAAGGATAATGTTGAGGCGAAAGGCGAAACTGCGTTTCACACGGCAGCATGACGCAATGTGTGACCCTACCGCAAGGTGCTTGTGCGCAGCGGGCTGGTGATGCTCGCGGGTATCCTCTTCTCTTTCCTGCTTCCGTTTCTGACGCAGGCCATGCGCTTCTTCGACACGAAGACTCCGGGAGACTATCAGCAGCGCATCACCGACCATGCACGCCTGCAGAGCTTTCTGACAGCCGACACTCTCCAGCCCCTTGTCTCTCTGCTCTCGGCACCGTTCTATCTGGTCATCATGTGCATATACAACTGGGTGATAATGTCGACAACATCATAGTGCTGCGCCACGGCCGCATAGCCGAGCAAGGCACACACGCCTCCCTGATAGCGGCCTGCGGGTATTATGCCACGTTGGTAAAGAGAATCGGAATAGAAAGAAGCCCGGATGCCATAAAGGTGTCCGGGCTTATGTTCTGTTGTCAGGGGAATTACTTGCCGAGCTTTATGCGCAGGTTCTTGAGCATATCCTGGGTCATGGCGTCCAGGTCGTACTCGGGCTTCCAGTCCCATTCGGCGCGGGCGCAGGAGTCGTCGAGGCTGTTGGGCCAGGAGTCGGCGATGGCCTGGCGCAGCGGGTCGTGCTCGTAGACCATCTTGAAGTCGGGCACGTACTCCTTGATCTTGTTGTAGATGATCTCGGGGTCGAAGCTCATCGAGGCGATGTTGAAGGAGTTGCGGTGCTTGAGGCGGGTGGGGTCGGCCTCCATGATCTCGATGGCGGCACGCAGGGCGTCGGGCATGTACATCATGTCCATGAATGTGCCGGGAGCCAGCGGGCACTTGAAGGTCTCGCCCTTGACGGCGGAGTAGTAGATGTCGACGGCGTAGTCGGTGGTGCCGCCGCCCGGAGGTGCCACGTAGCTGATGAGGCCGGGGAAGCGCACCGAGCGGGTGTCTACGCCGAAGCGGCGAGCGTAGTAGTCGCTGAGTAGCTCTCCGCTGACCTTGGTGACGCCGTAGATGGTCTCGGGACGCTGTACGGTGTCCTGCGGGGTCTTGTCGCGGGGGGTGGTGG
>DBFWRP010000488.1:0-7990 GCA_048222005.1 Muribaculaceae bacterium
TGTAAATGTCACGACAATATGACATTTATAAAAACGGCCGCACGAATCATTCCGTGCGTGCCGTTTTTATTGTTCCTGCAATCAATCCATCCGTGTTGCCGCAAGCGACAGCACACTCACCTCTGCCGTCGATGCTTTCATTATGGCCTCGCAACATCCAAGGATGGTCGAGCCGGTGGTAATCACATCGTCAACAATAAGGACATGGCGACCATCAAGCCGGTCTGCCTCAACCACTGCATAAATCCCTGCCGCATTTGCGGCACGCTCAACTGCATTACGTGTTGTCTGAGACTGATGTGGCCGTATCGCCGTCAGATTATGCCATACCGGAATGCCCGCGACATCGGAAATACCCTTTGCAATCTCTTCAGCCTGATTAAAACCCCGGCGCACTTGCTTCCATGCATACATCGGGACAGGCAGAATGGCATCCATCCCATCAAAAAAGCCCTCATTGTCAAGCTCAGATGCGAAAGCCGAGGCAAGATGATACGCAATGTCAGGCCGGTTGTTGTACTTGGCCGTCTGTATCATCCTGGCATAACTGTCATTTTTCACGTAAGCGAACATCGATGCCACCGATTTCACTTTTGCGGCTGCCATCCGCCGCACAAAAGGATGTTCAGGCTGCCGATGAAAATAAAGCCGCGGCATGCGCGCCAGACATTGCAGGCACACCACACGTTCACCTTCAACTAAAGTGGCGCCGCACACCTCGCAGACCTGTGGAAACAGTATATTCAACAAGTCGGACAACCATCCCATAGCTGTTCGTTGTGTTTTCTGATGATATCACTGACCAATGCCGGCTCATAGCCGCGCGATACTGCCGCACGGAACAGCTTCGTTCTGCCCTCAAACGTGTTGCCTTCCTTTATAGAGCGGCATTTGGACTGCATGAAAGCAAGCAGGATGGACCGGTAAGCGTCCATGTCGATTTCATCAAGCGCGTTATCTATTATGGAGCGGTCAATCCGTTTGGCCAGCATGGCAACCACAATCTTTCTGCGTCCCCATTTATTGTACAATACCTTGTCGCGCACAAAAGCCGATGCAAAACGGCGGTCGTCATAAAATTTATCCTTCTGCAATCTTTGCAGAATGTTGTCCCACTCATGCGAAGGCACCATCCAGCCGCGCAATTTCTCACGCAACTCGAACCCGCAATGCTCGGCACGGACACAAAAATCCTGCAACCGGATCAGGGCGTTATCCGCCGACATAGGTTTCCTGTTGAAATTAGCTGCCACCGCCCGAATTATTCAAAAATATATCTTCATGAACCGTTCTCTGCCGAAAGAATCTCGGCGGACTTCCACATTCCGGAAGCCTGTCTTCCAAGCCAACGCTTCAAGCTCTTTGACATACAACGGATTTATCTCGAAATACACAGCTCCCGAGGCATCGAGATGCGAATGTGCATACTGCAATATCGCCCTGTAAAACTCCAGCGGGTCGCTGTCCGGCACGAACAACGCCTGGTGCGGTTCATGCTGCAGGACATTTGCCTCCATGTCGGCACGCTCATGTTCGGCTATATAGGGGGGATTGCTGACAATGATTCCGAATGGTCCTGACAATGCGGCAGGCACATTTCCTGTCAGCGACAGAATGTTGCAACACTGATAGCTGACGTGTGCATTCAACGACTGCGAATTGGATTCGGCCACATGCAGGGCAGCTTCACTGTTGTCAATGGCTGTTACATCGGCAAACGGCAGGTTCCTTTTCAATGCAATGGCTATACACCCCGATCCCGTGCCCATGTCGAGCACACGTACATCCTTTCTGGTTCCGTTGTCATCGACAATCCAGTCGACAAGTTCTGCCGTTTCGGGGCGGGGGATAAGCACGTCGGGGGTCACCCGCAGCTTCATACCATAGAATCCGGCGTTGCCGAATATATACTGTATCGGTTCATCCGCCATCAGACGCGCTACGACAGCGTCAAGCTTGCCCATGATGTACTCCGACACCGGCTCTGTGGCCTTTATGGCCATATCTACCGGACTCCAACCCTTTAGGTTCTCGAAAATGATACGGACCATAGCCCTGGCCTCGCCATCTCCATATTTCGGCGACAACTCGGCACACAGGTTCTTGACCACTTGGAAAAGCGGCCGCCCTTCGCTCAATCCATTTTCAGGGTGCATATCAGTCATCTCCGTGGGTTAGCAAAAAAGATACACAACAACTAAAGTTCAATGGTTGTCGCGTTGATGGATTTATTAAGGAACAATGATGCCATCTGTGAAAATTTCGAAGAATTCTCAGTGGTCAGATATGTGCAATGGCCTGTGCCGGATTCCTCACGGCTAAGTCGGTTGGCCATTTCGGGATGCCGCTTCAGATAATCGGCCAGACTGGCGGCGACAATGTCACCCTGCTTTACAAGACGGATATGTTCAGGCACATATTGCCTGATTTTGTCATACAGCAATGGATAATGCGTGCACCCGAGGATAATGGTGTCTATCTGCGCATCCTTCGCCAAAATACGGTCTACTTCCTGTTTCACGAAATAATCCGCACCATCTTTGTCTGCCTCTCCGTTCTCGATCAGAGGAACCCACATGGGACATGCGTGCCCCACCGTCCGGAACCCTGGATATAACTTGGAAATCTCCATATCATAACTTTCACTCTGTATGGTACCCGGGGTGCCGAACACACCCACATGACCGGTTGAGGAAAGCGTTCCAAGCTGTTCCACTGTGGGGCGTATAACCCCAAGAACCCTCCGGGAGGGATCGATGGCGGGCAAATCATGCTGCTGGATGGTGCGCAACGCCTTTGCCGATGCCGTGTTACATGCCAGAATCACCAGACGGCATCCCTGTCTGAACAGATAATTGACCGATTCGAGGGTAAAACGATAAACAAGATCGAACGACCTCGAACCGTAAGGGGCACGGGCATTGTCACCTAAATATATATAATCGTAGGAAGGGAGCGTCCGACGGATTTCATCCAGAATTGTCAAACCTCCGTAGCCGGAATCGAACACTCCTATAGGGCCTTTGGTAAAGGTTGTCATGTATTTACGATTGGGATATTGTTTATACCCAGCAAAGTTACGAAAATTTGGGCGTTTTGCAGGATTTTTTAGTAACTTTGCAACTTTAAAACCGGATTGCAGCCGGTTCTGAGCCTGTTCACAGCGGCGACATCCGCAGGAACAACGGCATCAACCAATTTAACAAACCAATAATCACAATTTTAGGTAAATGGGCGGTTTTTTTGGCATTACCAAACGCAACAGCGAATGCGTAAACGAACTGTTTTACGGAGTTGACTACAACTCTCATCTTGGCACCCGTCGTGCTGGAATGGCCACAAACGACAACGGACGTTTTGTCAGGTCAATCCACAACATCGAGAACACCTATTTCCGTACTAAATTCGAGCCTGATCTGAATGAATTTTCAGGTAAGTCGGGAATCGGCGTAATCAGTGACACGGACGCGCAACCGATTATTATCAACTGTCACCTTGGCAAATTCGCTATCGTGACCGTTGCAAAGATAAACAACATAAAGCAGCTGCAGGACGAGCTGCTCAACCACGGCCATCATTTTTGTGAGCACAGCAACGATATTGTGAACCCCACAGAACTGGTGGCTGCCCTCATTTGTGAGGGTAAAGACTTCACGGAAGGAATCAACAATGTGTTCGACAAGGTGAAAGGATCTTGTTCGATGCTCATTCTTACTTCCGACAGCATCATTGCGGCACGCGACCGGTTCGGCCGCACACCGATAGCTCTCGGTAAGAACGATTCCGGATATGCACTGGCTTCCGAGAGCTGCTCATTCGCCAATCTCGGCTTCGAGATGATCAGACAGCTCGGACCCGGTGAGATTGTATCAATCTCTGCTGAAAAGGGCGAGACTGTGCTCAAGCAGCCTAACGACGAGATGCAGATATGTGCTTTCCTTTGGACATATTACGGTTATCCTCCATGCGAATATGAAGGCCGGAACGTTGACGAGATGCGTTACGACAACGGATTCCTGATGGGTCATGACGACAATGCCGATATCGATTTCGTAAGTCCTATCCCGGATTCAGGCACAGGAATGGCTCTCGGATTCTCGCAGTCCATCGGCAAGCCCTACAAACGCGGCATCGTGAAATACACACCCACATGGCCACGCAGCTTTACCCCCAGCACACAGGAACGCCGCGAACTTGTGGCAAAAATGAAGCTGATAACCAACAAATCGCTCCTCAAGGGCAAATCGGTGGCATTCTGCGACGACTCGATTGTACGCGGCACCCAGTTGCGCGACAATGTGACCGACATGCGTGAAGCCGGTGTCAACAAAGTGCACATCCGCATCTCTTGCCCGCCGCTCATATATCCGTGCGAGTATCTCAACTTCACTGCGTCAAAAAATGAGATGGAACTGATCACCCGCCGTGTAATCCTTGAACTCGAAGGAGAGGAGGGCAACAAACATCTTGATGAATACGCTGATGCATCGACCGAACGCTATGCCCGCATGGTTGAACTGATACGTGAAAAACTCGGACTTGACTCCCTGCGCTTCAATTCGCTCGAGAACCTCGTAAAATCCATCGGACTGCCTAAATGCAAAATATGCACGCACTGCTTCGACGGTTCGTCGCATTGCTGATAAAACCGGATGATACGGCAGCCTGAGCCAGGCGCTAAATCACGACTTTGACACAATAACAATCCTACATAAAAGAACTCCCGCATGATGGCAATCCTCATGCGGGAGTTCTTTTATGTAGGGGAGTGCGACTTACATAATGCCGCGCTCACGCAGTTTGCACTGCCATGCCCAAGCCGAACGCATGGTGTCGGCAATGGGAGTATCGGCGGTCCATCCAAGCACTTTGTTGGCATAAGTCGGATCAGCCCATACTTTCTCGATATCGCCCGCACGGCGGCCGACAATCTTATGGGGCACCTTGACGCCGGTAGCCTCCTCAAATGTGTTGATAAGCTGAAGAACCGACAGACCGTTGCCTGTGCCGAGATTGAAAATTTCAATCTTTTCAGGGCTCTTGTCCTCAAGCATGCGCTCTACTGCAAGCACATGAGCTTTGGCCAGATCCACAACATCGATATAGTCGCGGATACATGAGCCGTCGGGAGTATTGTAGTCATCACCGAACACACTCAGTTCTTTGCGGATACCCATGGCTGTCTGAGTGAGATAGGGGATAAGGTTCTGAGGCACGCCGTTGGGCAGTTCGCCGATTTCGGCCGACGGGTGAGCGCCCACCGGGTTAAAGTAGCGCAGAATCACGCTTTTGAAGTTGGCTCCGGCATTGATAACATCGGTGATAATCTCCTCCGAAATCTGCTTGGTGTTACCATAGGGCGATGTGGCCTTCTTGATAGGTGATTGCTCGGTAACGGGATTGACATCAGGCTCGCCGTAAACAGTGCAGGAGGACGAGAACACAATTCCCTTTACATCATGGATGGCCATTTCATCAAGCAGGTTGAGCAGGGTGTTCAGGTTGTTGCGGTAATAGAGCACCGGTTTGTGCATCGATTCGCCCACAGCTTTGCTGGCAGCAAAATTAATGATACCCTTGATGCCGGGATAATCGGTAAAAAGCTTGTCAAGAGCCTTGATGTCCGTGCAGTCAGCCTCGACAAAATCCGGACGTATGCCGGTGATGCGTTCGATACCATCGAGCACATCTTTGTTTGAATTCGACAGATTGTCGATTATAACAACAGGATAACCGGCGTTCTGCAGCTCAACGACTGTATGTGAGCCGATATAGCCGGTTCCGCCTGTTACAAGAATTCTCGGTTTCATTTTTTATCTCCTATTAATTAAAAGAGTTTCTCAGGATAGGTTCCGTTGGCATGCAGTTCAGCAAACTTGGCAACCACTCCGGGACGGTCGGCAGCATAAGTCACGCCGAACCAACGGGAGTCCGTATCCAGCACTTTCACTGTGGCCTCGCCAGAATTGATAAGGGCGTCGATGCACAGCGGGATGAAGAACTCGGCCTTAGGTGTGTTGAGGTCCTTGTCAAGGAATTTTCGGAACTCACGGTCAGAGAACTCGAAGTAGTCGGGGGTGAAGCCCCAAAGGTTCATCGATACGGGAGTTTTGGGGTCAAGAGTCTGAACCTCGCCATTCTCGTCGGTGAACACAATGTTGTGGTCATTGTCGTAGCTGATTGCAGTGCGCTCAACAACAGATGTGAGCAGTCCGTCGCGGTTCTCGCACACGCCGCGTGCCACCGACCCGTTTTCGGTCATGGTGTTGCCTACACGGAAGCCAACCATGCAGTAGTCTCCCTTGCGGTCGCGCGGACGCGACAATTCTTTAGCGATAACCTCGAAAGCATTGCGGCCATAGAAATCGTCGGCATTGATAACGGCAAACGGTTCCTTGATTACATCCTTACCCATGAGCACAGCGTGGTTGGTTCCCCAGGGTTTGGTGCGGTCGGCCGGACATGTGTAGCCTTCGGGGAGTTTGTCGGTGCTCTGAAAAACTACCTCAACAGGCACATGGCCTTCATATTTTGAAAGAATCTTGGTGCGGAAATCCTGCTCGAAATCCTTGCGGATTACGAATACAACTTTCCCGAAACCTGCCTGAAGGGCATCATAGATTGAATAGTCCATGATAGTTTCACCATTGGGGCCCAGCGGATCAAGCTGTTTGAGACCTCCATAACGGCTACCCATACCGGCAGCGAGAACAAATAAAGTGGGTTTCATTGCTTTTTTATTGTTGTTTTAGGTTGTTGGTCTATGCAAAAATGCCATAATCCCCGAACCGGACATTGCGGCAGTTCGGGGATTTGACATGGTTATTTTATTTGCTGACTTTACGTGCACCGTCGGAAATCACAACCGGGTAGACAACCGGTTCATGCCCGTACTTGGCCTTGAAGTCATGTTTTGCCTTTTCAATGAATTTGTCGAACAGTTCGTTCTTGACGAGGTTGATGGTGCAGCCGCCGAAACCACCGCCCATGATGCGGGAACCGGTCACGCCGCATTCCTTGGCTATATCGTTGAGGTAATCAAGCTCCTCGCACGACACTTCGTAGTCCTTCGACAGACCGTGATGTGTCTCATACATTTTCTGGCCTACGGTCTCGCAGTCGCCTTTCTTCAACGCATCACAGACATCAAGCACGCGCTGTTTCTCCTCGATTACATACTTCGCACGGAAATAATCCTCTGCAGAGATGTCACCCTTGACCTTGTCGAGCATCTCCATAGTAGCGTCGCGAAGGGTTTCCACGCCAAGTTTGGCAGCAACGCGCTCGCACGACTGGCGGCGTTTGTTGTAGGGGGAGTCGACCAGAGCATGCTTAACTTTCGAATCGAGCAACACCAAGGTATAACCGGCAATGTTGAAAGGATAGTATTCATATTCCATCGAACGGCAGTCAAGACGCATAAGATGGTCTTTCTTTCCAAACACAGAAGCGAACTGGTCCATGATGCCGCAGTTCACGCCACAATAATTGTGCTCGGTGGACTGACCGATTTTGGCGAGTTCAAATTTGTCGATGGTGTTGCCGTTGAACAGGTCGTTGAGTGCAAATGCAAAGCAGCTTTCAAGAGCAGCCGACGAACTGAGGCCAGCCCCGAGAGGCACATTTCCTGCAAACACGGCATCAAATCCCTTGACAACTCCGCCGCGTTTGATAATTTCACGGCAGATACCGAATATATAGCGAGCCCATTGCTGCTGAGGAGCATCTTCTTCGTTCAGTCCGAATTCCGCGTACTCGTTGATGTCAACCGAGAACACGCGCACTGTCTCTGTACCGTTGGGACGAATCTCGGCCATAATCACTTTGTCGATTGCACCGGGGAACACGAATCCGCCATTATAGTCGGTGTGCTCACCTATGAGGTTGATACGGCCGGCCGAAGCGTACATTGTTCCATCCTGACCGAATTTTTCTTTAAAAATTCCCTTGATTTTATTTTCCATTTCCATAGAATAAGGTAGTATGTTAA
>DBFWRP010000489.1:0-11483 GCA_048222005.1 Muribaculaceae bacterium
GTGTAAAAGCAATCATCGTTGACAAACTGGGCGTTGATGAAAATCAGGTAACTCCCGCCGCTGCATTCACCACCGATCTTGGCGCTGACAGCCTTGACACTGTAGAGCTCATCATGGAGTTCGAAAAGGAATTCGGCATCACAATCCCCGATGACAAGGCAGAAGGTATCGCTACTGTTGGCGACGCTATTGCTTACATCGAAGCTGCTCAATAATCATCAGGAGTCCGACTCCTGCATAATTTTACATGAAATAAGCCCCGGCTATGTCGTCCGGGGCTATTTTCGGAATTTTAGGGGGGCTGTTTCCTTTATGTCGCCCCTGTCCGATACAATTTCCTGCATTTGGCCCTAATGAGCCTGTAATGCGCCATTTACGTCACATAATTGGATAATATGGAACTTAAAAGAGTAGTTATAACCGGACTTGGTGCTCTCACCCCGATCGGAAACGATGTGGAAACCACATGGAAAAATGCCATCGACGGTGTAAGCGGCGCAGGCCCTATCACTCATTTCGACGCATCGCTGTTCAAAACCCAGTTTGCCTGTGAGGTGAAGGGTTTCGACGCGTCAGCTCATTTCGACCGCCGCAAGCTCCGTCAGCTCGACCTCTATGCGCAGTATGCAATGGTGGCAGCTCATCAGGCTGTGGAGGATTCGGGCATCGAGAAAGATGAAAACCTCAACCGCAACCGTGTGGGTGTTATCGTAGCCGCCGGTATCGGTGGTCTCCACACTTTCGAGGAGGAAGCCGGCTATTACGCCATAAACGCAGCCAACGGCCCCAAATACAACCCCTTCTTCATCCCTAAGATGATTGCCGATATCGCATCGGGTCACATATCGATGGATTACGGTTACCACGGCCCCAACTTCGGCGTGGTTTCGGCATGCGCTTCATCGAACAACGCCATCATCGACGCATTCAACCTTATCCGTCTCGGCAAGGCCGATGTGATGGTTACAGGTGGTGCCGAAGCTGCCATCTATCCCGCAGGTGTGGGCGGCTTCAACTCGATGCATGCACTCTCCACCCGTAACGATTCGCCCGAAACAGCTTCCCGTCCGTTCAGCAAGAGCCGTGATGGTTTTGTCATGGGCGAAGGCTCGGTTGTGCTCATTCTCGAGGAACTCGAGCATGCAAAGGCACGCGGCGCCAAGATTTACGCCGAACTGGCTGGTGGCGGCATGAGTGCTGATGCATATCATCTCACAGCCACTCATCCCGAAGGCCTCGGCGCTATCCTTTCTATGGAGAACGCTCTTGAGGATGCAGGCATGAAACCCTCCGATATCGACTATATCAACGTTCACGGTACATCTACCCCTGTAGGTGATATCTCTGAGGTGAAGGCCATCCAGCAGGTATTCGGCGACAGTGTGCACGACCTCAACATCAGCTCTACCAAGTCGATGACCGGTCACCTGCTCGGTGCAACCGGTGCACTGGAAGCCATGTTCTGTACGCTTGCAGTTGTCAACGACATCGTGCCCCCCACCATCAACCATGAGGAGGGCGACGAGGATGAGGAAATTGACTATACACTCAACTTCACGTTCAACCGCGCCGAGAAGCGCCCCGTGCGTGCAGCATTGAGCAACTCGTTCGGTTTCGGCGGTCACAACGCCACCATCATCGTCAAGAAATACGAAGAATAACTTTACTACATAGATGCAGGCCTGCGTGGCCTATTCGCCAGCGTTGCCTGCTCTGCCTATAAGAACGGTGTGTCAAAAATCCGATTTTTGACACACCGTTCAAATTTTTTTAGCGGCTCAACCCCGAAATATCGGTGCATTTGCTCGGCATAGGTATGGATGTAATCCATTAAATAGTAGGGACATGCCTTTGGCATGTGGGTCCGGCGGTACTAATATTCAGTGAGTCAACCTTGTTCCACATGCCAAAGGCATGTCCCTACAAGTTGGTGAAAACATTGTCAAAGGGAACAGTTGAATTTCTTGGACTGTAAATTCAGCTTGACCACATTGTAGCACACCCTCTACTTGTGTTTCAGCTGAGGAAAAGCTGGATGCGGGCAGGCAGTGGGTTGGATTCCGGGAGCATGAAGGCTGGGATGTCGAAACTCAGCGGATGGAATGCCGGGGCGGTGGAGAGGTGTATGGCTCCAACACCTGCGGCGAGCAGGTGGTTATCGCTGTCGAACAGCGCATAGTTCAATGACGCGGAACTCATGGGTGTGGTGCGGCGGAGCACCGCGTTAAGGCGCAGGCCGCGCGGCGAGATGTCGGCCACTTCGGCTTCTATGATGCTCACGCCGAGCACAGGCTCGTTCTCATGCTCGATGACAAGCCGTGAATTAAGCAGGGCTATTTTCTCCGCTACCGTCAGATGCCGTGTGTCATCATTGTTGTCACATGTCGTCTCTTTTGCGGCCTCCTCCTCGTTCGGGTTGTTGTCGGTTTCCTGATTTTCGGCTTTGACAGGAGCGTAGTCAGTTGCAGGTTCGGCGGCGTCATTTCCGTCGGCTTCAGCTGTCGTTGCATGGATGGCCTCTCCCTCTTTAAGACTTCGGAGACTCAGCCGTTTCTCTTCAGGCATCACTTTTTGCGTCCAGCCAAGGGCACTAGCGTAGGCTTCAAGAACCGGGTAAGCATGTTCAGGGGCGAATCCGGTGTGGGTTATGAAGCGCTTGAGAAGGCGTTGTGTCTCAGGAGAGTTCTCGCCGAGCGCCGCCATTCGGGCGGCCACTCCGCTGCGTACTGCGGTGAGGAGAATGAAGCGGGCGGAGGGCATGTGGTCGAACACGCCAAGGCCATCGAGGGTGCGTGCGTTCTTTACGGTCAGCACCGGTGAACCCGATGCGCGCATCACCTTTTCGATGGCCTTGGCGAGTTGGTTCATAAAAATGGGTCCGCTGCTTTAATGCAGACGGGCATAGGAGTGTCCGAATCGTTCGCGTGCCGCACGGTCGAGCATTTCGCGGTCGGCCGGATTGGCGATGGAAATAAGCAGTTTGGCGCGTTCGGGGAGGCTGCGTCCACGGAGGTCGACAATGCCGTGTTCCGTTACTACATAATTTGCCTGGAAACGGGTTGTAACAACGCCTGCGCCTGGGGTGAGCACCGGCTTGATTTTTCCGACGCCCTTTGATGTCGTTGAGGTCATTGCAAGGAATGAGCGGCCGCCCTCGCTGCGCGAAGCCCCGTATACGAAGTCGTGCTGTCCGCCGATGCCAGAGAAGATGCGTGTGCCTATGGAGTCGGCGCAAATCTGCCCTGTGAGGTCAATCTCAAGGCATGAATTTATGGCCATCACCTTAGGGTTCTGTGCTATGATGAACGGGTCGTTGGTCCATGCCACATCCTTGAACACCATGTCGCGGTTGTAGTCCATGAGGTCGTATAGCCGTCGGGAACCGAGCGCCAGACAGGCCACGGATTTGCCCGGCATGATTTTCTTCTGCGAGTTGTCAATCACACCCTTTTCGATGAGAGGGAGCACACCGTCGGTCATGGCCTCGGTGTGGAGGCCGAGGTGTTTGTGGTTGCTCAGGGCGCGGATCACGGCATTTGGAATGCCGCCGACACCGATCTGAAGGGTAGCACCGTCGGGGATGCGTTCGGCAATGGCGTTACCGATGGCTATGTCGGCCGCTCCCGGTTCGGGGGTGGGCACTTCCACAAGGGGGTCGTCCACCATGACGGCTGCGGCAAGGCGCGATACGTGTATCACCGGATCTCCGAAGCTGAACGGCATGTGTGGATTGAGCTGGGCTATGACGGTGCGGGCGCATTCGGTGGCGGAGGTGGCGAGATCGGCCGATACGCCGAAGCTCACATAGCCGTCCTTGTCGGGCATGGAGCAGTTGAGAAGCACCACGTCCACTGGCCACGTGCCGTCGCGGAACAGCCCCGGCACTTCGCCGAGAAAACGCGGAGTGGTGGCGCCGTAACCTTCGGCAATCCAGCGGCGCACATTGTTGGATACGAAGCAGGTGTCCACCAGAAACGAGTCCTTGTATTCCGGCTTGCAGTAGGGCGCTTCGCCTTTCGACACCGAGAAACCTGAATAGAGCACCACGCCGCGCAGTTCATCTCCGCGTCGTGTCATAGCCTCCACAAGCGTTTCGGGTATGGAGGTGCTTCCCTGGATATAGACATGGTCGCCGCTTTTGATGAGCCGTACGGCCTCATCGGCGGTCATGAGATTGGGTATTGTCATGGATTGTGATGGTCGGGTTAGAATGGGTGGTCTTTGTGGAAGGCAGCCAGACGTTCGGCCAGACGGCTGAATGTGTCGTCGTCACAGAGCATGGACACGCACACGCGCACTCCCTGCTGTTTGCTTCCGGTTGAGGGGAGTGATATGGTCGACACTCCGTAGCGCAGCAGATCCTTCTGCAGCTCGTCGCCAGTCATTCCGGGATAGCCCATTGTGAAGAAGAATCCGTCGGAAATGGGCTGTTCGCCATCGCGGGCATAGACGAGATGGAATCCGTTATCGGTGAACATCTTTTTGGCAATTCCGGCGCGTCGGCCATATTCTTTCGACACGTCTACAAAATCGAGCGTGCCGTCGACAGCTGCACCGAGCATGCTGGCAAAGGCGTACTGGCTGGAATGGGTCACGCCCGACGAAGCGCAGTAAAGCACTCCGAAAATATAGGCGTCGCCCAGGGTTGGCATTTCATAGAACTGCTCGAAGAAGGGGTAGACCCTGTCGGCTACTTCCGGCGTCATGCACACCATGGCGATGCGCTGGCCTGCATAGCTGAAAATCTTGGATGCAGACACAAGCAGGATGCATTTCGACGTGTAGCGGGCCACTGTGGGCACATACGGTTCCTGATAGGGGATGCCGTAGCGCTGGCGGAAGTCCATGCCCAGGTATGCGTGGTCCTCGATGATTATCACGTCATGCTTTTCGGCCATACGGGCAATGATCTTATGCTCCTCGGATGTGAGGTTGATCCATGCCGGATTGTTGGGGTTGCTGTAGAGCAGCGCGGTGATGTTGCCTTTCGACAGAATCTCGTCGAGGCGACTCTCAAGGGCTGCGCCGCGGCAGTCGTAGATGTCGAGCGATTCCTGTTTCAGCCCGAGCAGTTTCACCTGATTGTGCTGGGCGGGGAATCCGGGGTCGAGAAACAGGATGGTGTCGCGTCCCGGAAGGCGCTGGCCAAGGAGAAGGAAAAGTGTGAATGTGGCCTGCATGGATCCTACGGTGGGAACTATGCAGCGTTCCGGAATGTCGATGTCGAGGAAAGCTTTCAGGAAGCGTGCGCCGTTCTTTTTGAGTGCCGGGATGCCCGTGATGTTGGGATATTGCGATGCGATGCCCGTGAGCAGGGCCTCGCGTTCGGCGTTTATACCCACCTGCGAGGCAGGCAGACCGGGATTACCCATCTCGAGGTGTACGAACGGCTCGCCGAGATGGCTTTCAAGATGGTGTGCGAGTGCAAGAATCTGCCTGATGGTGGCTGTGGCGATGTTGCTGATGTTCATCGCCGCCATTTCGTTGCTCAGGGTGGCGTTGGAAATAGGGTTCATGGTTCTGACACTTGTGGTTATGGCTTATCTTCCGGAAATTTCGCGTGCGCGCTGCAGTCCGGCACGGAATGCGGCGAGGTTTGATTCAACGATTTTCTCACCTTTGGTGCCGAACACCGTGCGGATGCCGTCCTCAATCTTTTCGGTCTCGATGCCGCACAGGAGGCTCGCCGCGCCGAGAAGCACCATGTTGGATGCGCGCGGTGTGGCCACTTCCTTGGCCGTGGTGTCCATATCGAACGAAATCACGTTGTCGCGGCTTTCAAGTGCGGCCATCACATCGGCCATTTCCGGATAGTTGGGGATGTTGACGAACGGCACGGTGTTGGTCACTATCCAGCCTTGGGGCGACAGCCACTGCACATAGCGGAGCGCTTCCATCGGTTCGAGCGATACGATGATGTCGGCACCGCCCATGGGGATAAGGTCGGATGCTATGGGGTCGGAGCTGAGACGCAGGCACGACATTACATCGCCGCCTCGCTGGCTCATGCCGTGCACTTCGGCCTGTTTGAGGTAAAGGCCCTCGCGGAGGGCGGCTGTTCCCAGAATGGTGGCGATGGAAAGTATTCCCTGTCCGCCCACTCCGGCAAGAATTATATCGGTTTTCATTCTGTTCAGGTTATGATGTTGGTTGTTTGGAAAATGTGAGGAATCTGAGTGTCAGGCTTTCTTGGCGTGACGGCGTGCGGTCTGGATGCACTCGCGGCGCGACACGATTACCGAGAGTCCGCGATAATTGAATTCCTCTGTGAACAGCTGCTTCATCTCCTCGTGGTTGCGTGGCAGCGAGTCGATGGTTTTCAGGTGGGCCGGATCAACGCCCAGGCCGAGGCATATCTCTTCAAGTTTTCCTGTGCCCTGCGAATCCTGTCCGCCGGTCATGCCGGTGGTGAGGTTGTCGGAGATAATCACCGTCATGGGTGAGTTCTCGTTGACGGCATCGAGCAGGCCGGTCATACCGGAATGCGTGAATGTTGAGTCGCCGATGATGGCCACGGCGGGATGCTGGCCGGCGTCGGCCGCACCTTTGGCCATTGTGATTGATGCACCCATGTCCACACAGGTGTCGATAGCGTTGTAGGGGGCGAGCCATCCCAGGGTATAGCAGCCGATGTCGCCGAACACTTTGGGGCTTTCGAAATTCTGGAGGGCTGCATTGAGTGCGGCATACACGTCTCTGTGGCCGCAACCCTGGCAGAGGGCCGGCGGACGTGGCGCCACGATGGCGGCGGCTTCAGGCACGGGGCGCAGAAGTTCGTTCTTCATGTCCGGCACAAGCGATGCAATGGCGGTGGCGACGTTGTCGGGATTCAGTTCGCCCGAGGAGGGGAGCACGCCGTCAAGCTTGCCGCGGATGTTGAGGCCACGGTCGAGCAGCCCGCGCAGGGCGCGTTCAATCACCGGCTGGCCTTCCTCCACAACGAGGAGCACGTCGCATGCATCGGCCAGTGTGGCCACAGCCTTGCGTGGGAGGGGATATTGTGATATTTTCAGAAGCGGGAACGGGCATCCTGCGGGGAAGCATTCACGCACGTAGTTGTATGCTATGCCGGAGGCGAGGATGCCTATGCGGCGGTCGGTGCCCGGTGTGTAGCGGTTGAATGGCGATTCTTCCGAACTCTTTTCCAGTTCCTCCTGCTGGGCGAGCAGCTGGCGGTAGCGTACACGCGAGTTGCCTGGCATAAGCACCCATTGGCGCGGATTGGCAGGGTAGGACATGGCGTTCTCAGCTGAGGCTGCTTCCTCGGCTTCAACCACGGCACGGGAGTGGGCCAGGCGGGTGACCATGCGCACCATCACGGGGAGCTGCAGCCGTTCTGACAGGCCGAATCCGTAGGCACCCATGTCATAGGCCTCCTGCTGGTCGGAGGGTTCGAGTGTGGGGATAAGCGCGAACGAGGCGTAGAAACGTGAATCCTGCTCGTTCTGTGATGAATGCATCGAGGGGTCGTCGGCCGAGATGACAAGCAGGCCGCCGTTGGTGCCGGTCATTGCCGAATTGACAAACGGGTCGGCCGCCACGTTCAGGCCCACATGCTTCATGGACACGATGGCGCGTTTGCCGCAGAACGACATGCCAAGCGCTTCTTCCACGGCTGTTTTCTCGTTTGACGACCAGTGGGAATGGATGCCGCGCGATTTGGCTGTGCCATTGCCCTGTACGAACTCAAGAATCTCGGTTGACGGTGTCCCCGGGTAGGCATACGCGCCCGAGAGGCCGGCGTTGATGGCTCCCAACGCAAGGGCCTCGTCGCCGAGGAGTAGCTGCTTTCTTTTCATGGTTTCTGATTCAATATTCTGAATGGTCCGGATTATGGTTTTCCCGGTTTTGCAAATATACAAAACCCTTTCGGTCTAAGGAAATCCGCGGCACATGTTGTTAAGCATCATATGCGCTCCGCGCCGATGTTTTTTGGGGCTGCAGATAAAAAATAGCGGTTCCAACGAACGGATTTTAACGGGTTTTAAGGCGCAAGTTTTTAAAGCGGTTTCATAACGTTTAAATTTTATCAGTTACTTAACAATTAAATTCGTATCTTTGTGGGATTGCAAGCGCTATGACCACAGACGGAAACAACAACGTGAAGAATATCTACGCCCGGGGAGCCGACGACGGCTTTCTGTTGGGCGTGTACTTTGTGGTCATGTTGCTGCTCAGTGCGCTCGGCTTCAAGGTTCCGGCTGTGAACCTGCTGGCATCTGCCATGGCAGTGGGCGTTCCGGTGGTGTGCTACATATTCATGCGGCGCTCGCAGCGGGCTGCTCACGGATTGCTGACATTCTCGGCCCTGTGGATGCAGGGAATCGTCACGTTTGCCTGCGGAAGCCTTATTTTTGGAGCCGCAGGTCTGGTGTACCTCAAGTGGATAGACCCTCAGTTCCTTTTGCACGCCATCGATTCCGCCCTTGAATTCTACCGCAATTCGGAAGGCGCCGGAGCGCAGGCTGCAGCCGAGGAGCTTGAAATGATAAAACAGAACTCAGGACTGATTTCGCCGCTGAATGTGGCGTTCGGATGGATGTGGCTCGGGATGTTCTCGGGCAGCCTGCTGTCGATGCTCGTTGCCGGACTTGTGAAAATACGCAAGCCAGGGCGTTACAAATGACGACGCATCGGCCATAGCCATTAATGGACGCACGCCGGGTGTCGGCCGGTCAATCAGGATCCTTGGGTCAAGGAAATTTAAAATCTGGATTTCGACATGGATATTTCAGTCATAGTCCCGTTGTTCAATGAAGCGGAGTCGCTCCCGGAGCTGCAGGCCTGGATTGAGCGGGTGATGGCCGCCAACGGTTTTTCATATGAAGTGATTTACGTAAACGACGGCTCAACCGACACCTCCTGGGAGGTGATAGAGTCGCTTGCAAAAACTAATCCTGCGGTGAAGGGTGTGTGTTTCCGCCGCAATTACGGCAAGTCGCCGGCTCTCAACACAGGTTTCTCTAAGGCGAAAGGCGATGTGGTGATAACCATGGATGCCGACCTCCAGGACTCGCCCGACGAGATTCCCGAACTTTACCGCATGATAACTCAGGAGGGCTACGACCTTGTGAGCGGCTGGAAGCAGAAACGTTACGACCCGCTTTCGAAAACCATCCCCACCAAGCTGTTCAATGCCACAGCGCGCAAAGTAAGCGGCATCCACAACCTGCACGATTTCAACTGCGGACTGAAGGCCTACCGCAACAAGGTGGTGAAACATATCGAGGTGTACGGCGACATGCACCGCTACATACCCTATCTGGCCAAGAATGCCGGATTCACCCGCATTGGCGAGAAGGTGGTGAAACATCAGGCGCGCAAATATGGCACCACTAAGTTCGGGCTTGACCGCTTTGTGAACGGTTATCTCGATCTGGCCACTCTCTGGTTCACCAACAAGTTCGGCATAAAGCCGATGCACTTCTTCGGGCTGTTGGGCTCGCTGATGTTCCTGCTCGGATTCGTGGCGGTGATTATTGTCGGTGCCTCCAAGCTTTACGCCATGCATGCCGGACACCATTACATCCTCGTCACCGACTCGCCTTATTTTTATATGTCGCTGACAATGATGATTCTGGGAACGCAGCTGTTCCTTACCGGATTCCTTGGCGAACTGATTGTGCGCAATTCCAACCGCCGCAACGAGTATGAAATTGAACAGGAACTTAATCTCTGATCAGCGTATCCCACAAAGCAGCTGCGTATGAAGATTTTCCACACATCCACAAGGCACAACACACCGGGACGGCTGAGACGGCTGTGGTGGGGTGCCGCTGTCCTTGCCGGCCTGACGGCGCTGTTGCCCGGGCTGGCGGGATGCAACACTGCGGGATGCACCGACAATCACAGCGCCCTCCCCATGATGGGTTTCTATAACATGGCAACAAAGGCTCCGGTGATTCTTGACTCTCTTGAACTCGGCGGCCTCGGTGCTCCCGACGATTCGTTGTTGGTCAAAAGCGGTTCGAGTGTGCAGTGGCTTTATTTCCCGCTGCGGTTCGATTCGGAACAGACTTCGTTCCGGTTCCACTACGATTACAAGGAGCAGGGGCTTGACAAGCCGGAACTTGACGACATTCTTACAATACGATATACCTCCGAACCCTATTTCGCCTCTGAAGAGTGCGGCGCCTTCTACGTGTACCGCGTCACCGGCATCAGCTACACCAAGCACCTTATCGATTCGGTTGCGGTGGTGGATTCAGTGATAAACAATATAGACATGGAGCGCTTCCAGGTGTTTTTCCGTATCGCTGAGCCGGAAACGCCCGAGGAGCCGGATGAACCCGAGAATCCTGAGAACCCTGAGAATCCGGAAAATCCCGAGAATCCCGAGAATCCCGTCACGCCGGATGAACCCGCCGACAATTCGCCGGCACAAGGAGAAAGGAGGATTGCCCTATGAAGCGGTTGATGCCCATAGTGCTGCTGGCAGCAGTGCTGCTGGCCTGTGCTGTTGGCCAGGACGGCCATGCGCAGCGCAGAATCAATCCGGTCAAAAGTGCCTCGAAAGATATAGAGGGGAAGAACGAGAACCGGAATCCCAACGATTCAATCGACTATTCCAAACTCGCGCACATGCACGATGCCGCCGGAAATGTGATTCTTGTCGACACCATCACCGGCAAGGAGGTGGCCGACACAACCAAGACGCCTGAAATAAAGATTCCCAAAATGAAGCAGCCGCTTTTCCACGCGGCAGCCGTGGGAGTGGACGTGTGGGACCCGGTGATGCGTCTGTTCGGCCAGCATTACGGGCTCATAGAGTTCTCAGGTGAGCTGAATCTGCACAACCGCTACATTCCGGTGGTGGAAGTGGGCCTGGGTCAGGCGAACTACACCCCCGATGACGGCAACTACACGTACAAAGTGCCCATTACACCTTATTTCCGTATAGGATGCAACTATAACTTTTTGTATAACAGCAATCCGGACTACATGGTGTTTGCCGGATTGCGTTTCGGATGGTCGCACTTCAAATATGAGGTGAACGACGTGCGCCTCACCGACGGCTACTGGGGGCAGGAGGCTGTGTTCAATCTGCCCGGACAGACAAGCAACGTCACCTATATGCAGGTGCTGTTCGGCTTACGTGTGAAGGTGTTCGGTCCCATATCGATGGGGTGGAGCATCAGGTACAAAACCATACTTCACCAGTCGGCGGCCGAATTCGGCGAGCCGTGGTACATCCCCGGTTACGGTTCACGCGGTGCCATCACGGGTTCGTTTACGGTGAGCTATACGTTGCCTATAAAGAAATGGGTGCGTCAGCAGCCTGATCCGCTTGCCGATACCGGCGGCCCTGTGCTCGACACTCCGCCGGCACCCGCAGACGGCGGCGAGACAGTGGCGCCATCAGCCAAACCTGCCGCCCGGATAGAGCCAGTAACCTCCGGCGCAGCGGAATGACCACGATGGTGACACCCCTTCACCATAAATCTATATCATTGACAAACCAAAAAAACAGAATATTATATGAT
>DBFWRP010000049.1:0-10116 GCA_048222005.1 Muribaculaceae bacterium
TATGTCTCGGAGTTCGGCTGGGTGGCCAGCGTAATTTTCCTGCACATTTTGCAGGCCACGCTGGCCGGAACAGACGAGCGCAGCTTCCGCTGCCGCAGGGCGTGGCTTGCGCCTGCGTTCGGCCTTCCGCTGCTGGCGTTCTACTGCACCTTCGGGGACATCCTCTCCAACCTGATCTGGTGCGGCATGATGATATGGCTCTCCTTCTGCGCCATTCGGGGGCTTGCCTATACGAAAACGCAGACAGGCGCGGCGCGGAATATGCGCTGCTTCCACATCGGCGTGCTGTGCTTTGCGTTTGCGGAGTATCTGCTCTGGACAGTGGGCTGCTTCTTGCCGGATACCTCTCCGGCAAGCCCCACCTTCTGGTGCGATATGCTACTGACGCTTGCGATTCTGGGGCTGCTGCCCGCCACGAGAAAGGCGGTGGACGCATGACCTACATCGAAAACATCTTCATCTGCATGGTATCTCCCTTACTGGTGGCCGCTTTGTGCATGGGCAGGCGGCAGCTCCGCTTTTTCCTGTTCTGCATTGCCGGGATGGGGGTGTGCCTTCTTTCGGCTTATATCAACACATTCCTCGCGGCGGTATGCCGGGCGGACGCCCTTGCCGCCACGGCGGAGATTGCGCCGGTGGTGGAGGAAATGATGAAGCTGCTGCCGCTGGTGTTCTATCTTCTGGTATTCGAGCCAGAGAGCGATAAGATCAAGCCCGCCGCCATCACGGTCGCCCTGGCCTTCGCCACCTTTGAAAATGTGTGCTATCTCATCCAGAACGGTGCGGACCGCTTCTCCTTCATTTTCTTCCGGGGCTTCGGCACGGGAGCGATGCATGTGCTGTGCGGTCTGATCGTGGGCGGCGGGCTTGCATACACATGGCAGCAGACATGGCTGAAGATCGCAGGCACCTGCGGGCTGCTGGGCGCAGCCATCACCCTCCACGCTATCTATAATCTGCTCATCGCCTACGGCGGCGCGGCGCAGTACATCGCCTACGCCCTGCCGGTGCTGCTGGTGGCGGCGGGAAGATGGTCCGCTTTCCACTTATCGCGGATGAAATAACCGAATATCTACTCCCTGAGAGCTGCTTTTTGGCGGCTCTCAAATTTTTTTGAAAATTTTTTCGTTTTGGGTGAGAGTTTTTTCGATTTTTTGTACCTATATAAGTGAAAGGGTTTTTAGGCCACAGTTTCAGACAAACCAGAAAGGGGGTTCAAACGAAATGTACGATACCGCAAGACGGGTCGCACTCGTCAAGCAGCGGGTGCGGGAAAACACCCGCCGGAGGCAGCGGCGCGGCATATATGGACTGAGCGCTATGTGTATGCTACTGTTCGCGGCACTGATGCAGGCGGCGGGCACGGTCGTCGGGCCGGGGCAACCTGAAGCATGGGGCGCATTCGGCGCAATGCTGCTGCGGGAGGACGCGGGCGGCTATGTGCTGGTGGCCGTCGTCTCCTTTGCCGCGGCGGCGGCGATCACCGCGCTGTGCTTCCGGCTCAGAAGCAGGGAAAACCAGAAAAAAGACGGGACGGACAAGCCCGACCCGCACGAACAGGAGGAGAAAAGCCAATGAAGAAACGAATACTTAGCATCCTGCTGCTGTGCTGCATGGTGCTGACACTATTGCCGACAACTGCGTTTGCGGCAGATGAGTCTCCTGCCGTTACAAATGTGACGGTGACCTTTGATTCCAATGGAGGCGGCGAGGTAGAGTCCCAGACTATTCAGCAGGGGCAGCAAGTACAAAGGCCCGCTGACCCTGTCAAGGAAGGTTATACTTTTATCGGCTGGTATGACAAAAACGATTTGGACAACAAATACTACAATATGCCGGAGTGGAATTTCAGATATTCTGTGACTAAGGATATGGTTCTGGTGGCGCAGTGGATGGAGCCAATGCCGATTTCCACTGAACCGATCACCTATCTGGACAAAGACGGCAAGCAGCAGACCTGCACCAAATACACGGTGCTGGAAAGCGTTACTATCAATGATTTTTTCAATAGCGACGACAAATGGTACGATCTGCCCGCCGGCTGGTATGTGGTGAAGGGCGACGTGACCTTCACGCCCCGCTTGGACACCCACGGCGCGGTCAATCTGATATTGACGAACGGCAGCCACCTCACAACGGAGTGGGGCATCAATGTGAAGGAGGGCGATACCTTCACCGTCTACGCCCAAAGCACCGACGAGAACACCATGGGCAAGCTGACGGCGTGCCTCTCAGAAGAGGAACCCACGTCTGACATTAAATACTATGTATGGCCGGATAGAGGAATGACCGGCATCGGCAGCAGTGTGCGCTATAGAAAACACAACAGTGGTTTCATCGAAAGCGATGGCGATATCATCATCAACGGTGGTAATATCCGCGCCAGGGGGCAGGCTGGCGCCGCCTGCATCGGCGGAAGCAGCGGAGATAACGTTACCTGGTCATATGAATCCGATATCAGGCAATGCGGCAGCGTTACCATTAATGGCGGCATTGTCCGCACCGAAGCGGCAAAAAGGTATGATGTCTTCTATAACAATGGGATCGGGAGCGTCCTGGGTTACGGCGGCAGCGTTACCATCAATGGCGGCACGGTCGTGGCTGAGGCTCGCGCAGATGCGATTGCCACGGGGCGCAACGGCATCATCACCATCAACGGCGGCAATATAACGGCACGAGGAGGTCTCGGCGAAGGTAGTCCCATAGGCCTTGGCGCTGGAAGTGGGATTGGGTCTGATGATGTCATTAATAACATAACCATCAACGGCGGCAACATAGATGCGTACTCCGCCAGAGATGGCTTAGGTATCGGCTCTGCTGGTACAGCAACGGTGAAAATCACCGGCGGCGTCATAAAAGCTGTTTCGAATGCTGAGGCCGCTATTGGCCTATGTGAATATAGCACAGGAAGTGTCAGCATCACCGACGGCAAGATCACCGCAATCGGACAAGGCAGTGCGGATGGCATCGGCGGCTATGCCGATGTCAGTATCACCGGCGGCGAGATCGACGTTTCCGTCGAAGGATCTGGCGTAGCCATCGGCGGCAATGGCGGCAAAAGCATCACCATTCAGGGCAATGCAATCAAATCCATTTCCAGCAAGATGGGTACCTGCATTGGCGGAAACAACAGAAATGGAAGCGCTAAAGATATCACCATTCTTGACGCTGAGCTTCCGCTCCTCGGCGGTGAGGACCTTCTGATTGGCAATAGGGTCAGCGATGACAGGGGCGGCAATATCACCATCCGAAACTGCCGCATCCTATCAACAGACGTTGTGGCAGTTGAAGGAATACAGTTAGGCAATAACGGAAATATACAGATCGAAAACAGCGAGATCGTACTGACCGGAATAAAGGGCATCCGCACCGGCGATAGCGGGAGCATCACCATCCGTGATTCCCAGCTCGTCACGAACGGCATTTATATGGGCGAAGAAGGAATGACCCAGCGGAAGCTGAAACGGCTGGAGATCACGAACAGCACCGTGGTAACGAACGATGTCCTCGGCTCCACAGGCAAATTCACTTCTGTCGGCGAGATCGTGATCCACGGCAGCAGCATCCGTCAGAGCAGCGAGGATCGTGGAAATGGCTTCGGCATTGGCTGCGGAGAGTATGGCACCTTTGACCGTATTGACATTCAGGACAGCCAGATTGATATTCCGGGTTTCAAGGGTGGCGTAGCCATCGGCGGCGGTAAGTATACGACAGATCCCGGCAATAGCGTCATTCGCATTGCGAACAGCCGGGTGTTTGCCCGCACCCGTGACAGATGGAGTACCGCCATCGGTCGCGACATAGGTTCCAGCGGAGATGGAGCGCTGCGGATCTTTATTGAAAACAGCACCGTGACCGCAAAAGGCGGCTGGCTGTTTGGGGATGGTACCGAATATGTTCCCGGCATCGGAATCAGCTACAAGTCTTCCCTGAATGCCTATATTCAGGTCATGGACAGCACGGTGGAATCCTTCCGGCATACGAAAAGTAGGAACATGGACGACTCCGATTATGTCTATGACGACCTGCACACAAAGAAGCTGCCGGGTAATCCAGCGGAAAACATCTCCATCTGCGGCAGCACCGTCAACGGAACGCGCATTGACCATAGCCTTGACGCATACGGCAAATGCACGCTCTGCGGCAAGTATGATATTGGATATTGCTATAAGAACGGGCTTCTGACGATGGAGGGGCTGACGGACTGCGCCTATGACGGCAGCGAAAAGAAGCTGACGGGGCTTTCCCATAAGACGGGTGAGAACGAAACGAAGCAGCTAACGGAGAACACGGACTACACCGCCAGCTATTCCAACCATGTATATCCCTACACCCTCAACCCCAGCGACGCGGGCTTTGACCCGGAAAAAGCCCCCAAGGTGACGTTGTACGGCACGGGGGACTACTGCGGCAAGGCTGAGCACTATTTCACCATCAGCGGAGACGCGCAGCCCTCGTATACCGTAAAGTTTGATACTGCCGGCGGCACGAGTATCAGCAATAAAACCGGCGTCAGGTGGGAGCAGCGCGTGCTGGACGGCGTGGAGCCGCCCACCAGAACCGACTATGAGTTCCGCGGCTGGAGCTGTTCCGGCAAACCCGTGTTTCCCGGAACCACCTATGCGGATCTTGCGGGAGATAAAAACGTACAGAGCATCACGCTGACGGCGCAGTGGGCGGCGGCATGGTATCCGGAGGGTGAAATTAAGATTGAAGGTGAGGACACCGTATGGAATGGCTTCGAAAGCGACTATTCCGCACGGTTTTACAACACGGAGCAAACTGTAACCATCTCCGCTCCGAAATCCGGCGGTAAGCCGGTGGAGATTGGCTATCTGATCACCGATGAGGACCTCACGAAGGCCAGATGCACAAAACGAGACTTTACCCCTTACACCGAGCCTCTCAAGCTGAACACGGACGGTTGGCACATCGTTTATGCGAAGCTCACCAACGCAGAGGGCAATGTCACCTATCTCAGGACAACAGGCCGCATTGTGATTGACACCACGCCTCCTGCGATCAATGGCGTTGAGGATGGTGAAGTGTATTATACCACGAAAAATGTGCAAATCACCGATGATAACCTTGCTTCCGTCACGGTAAACGGATCTCCCAAGACAGTAGGCGGCTACAACACAATTTGGATTGCACTCTTTTCGGATGCCAACCGCACATATAAGATCGTTGCGACCGACAAGGCCGGAAACAGGACGGAGAAAACCATCACGGTTTATGACGGCACCTATGTGATCCCTGTTACCGGCGTATCGCTGGACGAGAGCAGCATTACCCTCGATGTGGGCGGCAATCAGACCCTGACCGCCACCGTGACGCCGGAGGACGCCACCAACAAAAAGGTGCGCTGGAGTTCCGACAACGAGGATGTCGCCACGGTTTCCGAGGACGGCGTTGTCACCGCCGTGGCAGGCGGGACGGCTGTCATTACCGCCACCACACATGACGGTTTGTTCACCGCTTCCTGCACGGTGACGGTCAATGCCCCTGCCACCGCACCTAATATCATTACGGACACACTGCCGGATGGCAAGGTGGGCGAGGCTTACAGCCAGACCCTGACCGCCAACGGCACAGCACCTATCACATGGAGCATTGACGGCGGTCTGCCTGCCGGTCTGAGCCTGAACGCGGATACCGGTGAGATCAGCGGCACGCCTACTGCGGACGGCACAGCCAAATTTACCGTCAAGGCGGAAAACAGCGCGGGCAGCGATACGAAGGAGCTGTCTATTACGATAACCAAGGCCGCGCCCACCGAGTATACCGTCACCGTGACCACAGAGGGCGGCGGAACGGCTTCCGCATCTCTTGCAAAGGCTGCGGCCGGTGCGGAGATCGCTCTGACCGCCACACCAAACAAGGGCTACCACTTCAAGGAGTGGGAGGTCATCAGCGGCGGCGTGACAATCGTGGACGACAAGTTCACCATGCCGGACAGCAATGTAGAGGTCAAGGCAATCTTCGAGGAGGATGCACCACCTGCGCCTACCGAGCATACCGTCACCGTGACCAGCGGCGGCAACGGAATGGCTTCCGCCTCTCCCTCAAAGGCTGTTGCCGGTGCGGAGATCACACTGAGCGCTACGCCCGACAAGGGCTATCACCTCAAGGAGTGGCAGGTCGAATCTCCGGCAGGGCTTGTAATCACCAACAACAAGTTCACCATGCCGAACGGCGATGTGGAGATCAAGGCAACCTTCGAGGAGGACGCGCCGCCTGCGCCTACCGAGCATACCGTCACCGTGACCAGCAGCGGCAACGGCACGGCTTCTGCATCTCCCGTAAAGGCTGTTGCCGGTGCGGAGATCACACTGAGCGCTACGCCCGACAAGGGCTATCACCTCAAGGAGTGGCAGGTCATCAGCGGCGGCGTGAGCATCAAGGACAATAAGTTCACCATGCCGAACAACAACGTGGAGATCAAGGCCATCTTTGAGAAGGATGCGCCGCCCACACCCACGGAGTACACCGTCACCGTGACCAGCGGCGGCAACGGAACGGCTTCCGCATCTCCCGCAAAGGCTGTTGCCGGTGCGGAGATCACCCTGAGCGCTACGCCCGACAAGGGCTATCACCTCAAGGAGTGGCAGGTCGAATCTCCGACAGGACTTGTAATCACCAACAACAAGTTCACCATGCCGGACAGCAATGTAGAGGTCAAGGCAATCTTCGAGGAGGATGCACCGCCTGCGCCCACCGATCCCGCAAAGCCCAACATCAGCGTAACGGGAACATATACCTATGACGGCTCTGCGCATACCGCGACCGTGAACGGCTATGATCCCACCACCATGAACATCACAGGCAATACCGCCACGGACGCGGGCGATTACACCGTTAGCGTCACATCCAAGACCGGCAAATGGGCGGACGGCAGCACCGACGCCGTAACCGCGGCGTGGAGCATCGGCAAAGCCACGCAGGAAGCGCCTAACGGCTTGATCGGTGTCGCGCCCACTACCGAGGGCGGCAGCGACGGAAAAATCACCGGCGTGGATTCAACAATGGAATACCGTATGGCAGGCGAAAGCATCTATACGGCGTGCAGTGGCACGGAGATTGAGAACCTGCCTGCCGGTAATTACTTCGTGCGCTACGCGGAGGACAACAACCACTTTGCCGGCACAGATGCGGAGGTCACTGTGGGCAAGGGTGCGCCGCTTGCTGACTGTACCATCACCTTTGACGGCAACGGCGGCAGCGGCAGCATGAATTCCGTGACCGTCAAGGCAGGGGCAAATTACATCCTGCCCGAGTGCGGCTTCACCGCTCCCGCCGATCAGGAGTTCAAGGCTTGGGAGATCGGCGGCACGGAGTACAAGGTGGGAGATTCCTACACCGTGCTCGGGGATACCGAGATCAAGGCGCTGTGGGAAAACAGCGTTATTACCCCCACCACCTACACCGTTACCGTCAGCAATAACGGAAACGGCACTGGTACCGCAACTCCTTCCACCGCTGCGGCCGGTACAACGATCACCCTGACCGCAACGCCCAACAAGGGCTACCACTTCAAGGAGTGGCAGGTCATGAGCGGCAATGTGACTATCAAGGACGATAAGTTCACCATGCCAAACGCCCATGTGGAGGTCAAGGCCATCTTTGAGGAGGACGTGCCTGCGCCCACCGAGTTTACCATCACCGTGACCAGCGGCGGCAACGGAACGGCTTCTGCATCTCCTGCAAAGGCTGCGGCCGGCATGGAAATCACCCTGACCGCCACGCCTGACAAGGGCTACCACTTCAAGGAGTGGCAGGTCATCAGCGGCGGCGTGACTATCAAGGACGATAAGTTCACCATGCCGAGCGCCAACGTGGAGGTCAAGGCCATCTTCGAGAAAGATGCACCTCCTGCACCCACCGAGTTTACCGTCATCTTTGACGGCAACGGCGGTACGCCCTCTGTCGACAGCATGACCACCACCAATCGGAAGCTGACCTCTCTGCCCAGCGCCTCCCGAAGCGGCAGTTACAGCTTCGATGGCTGGTACACCGAAAAGAGCGGCGGCACAAAGATCACGACGGATACCGTACTCCATGCAAATATCACCGTCTATGCCCACTGGACGTACATCGGCGGCGGTGGCGGCAGCTACAATCCACCCGTCACCTACTACACGCTGCGCTTTGAAACAGGCGGCGGCAGTGATATTCCCAGCGTGCGGGAAGCGTACAATACCTACATTGACCTGACAAAGTACGTCCCGACCTGGCGCGGGCATACCTTTATCGGCTGGTACACCGAACGCAGCCTGATGAACAAGGTTTCCGGTGTTTATCTGACGAAGGATATGACCGTGTATGCGCTCTGGCGCGTGGACGAAAATCCAGGCACAGGCGCGAATCCCTTTACCGATGTTTCTGAAAAGGACTGGTTCTACGGCGATGTGATGTTCGTCTACGAAAACGGACTGATGCTCGGCACGAGCAAGACCCTGTTCAGTCCGCATGGGACGGCGACGCGCGGCATGATGGCGACCATTCTCTGGCGCATGGAGGGCAGCCCCGCGCCGAAGGGCAAAAACAGCTTTACCGATGTGGAGGCCGGAAAGTGGTACGCTGACGCGATCACATGGACGGCGGAGAACGGCATTTTCGCGGGCTACGGCAAAGACAAATTCGGCCCGGACGATCCCATCACCCGCGAACAGCTTGCAGCCATCTTCTACCGCTACGCGGACTACAAGGGCTACGATCTGACCGTCAAGGGAAATCTGGACAAGTTCAAGGACGCGGACAAGATCACGGATTACGCAAAGACGGCGATGCAATGGGCGGTCGGCAGCAGTCTTGTGAAGGGAAAATCCGGCAATCTGCTTGACCCGCAGGGTACGGCAACCCGCGCTGAGATCGCCGCCATGCTCCACCGCTTCATTGAGAAGTATGAGCTGGTGCAGGGCAAGGCTCCCGGCGGCCTGATGGGCTGGATCGACCCGAAGCGGCTGCAAATCCCAAAGACCGGCGACAGCAGCGTGTTAGGCTTGTGGGGGATCTCCCTCTGTACATCTCTTGCCGGATGCCTTGCACTGAGCACATGGCAGATCAGGCGGCGGCGTGAGGAAGAATCGCTGCAAATCATCGAAAAGTAAACAGGTTCACCTTTAGGGGCGCGGGCAAATAGCCCCGCGCCCCTTTCGCTATCTTCCCGGAAAATAAAGATCCCCCCGCATAGCGGGGGGTATTTCAGTTTCGGGCATAGCCCTAATAATACTAGCGGCGCACAAGTGCGCATAAAACGCCTGCCAGCTTGCGCCCATTACTTGCTACCCGTAAACGGGTCCCGTGGGTCGAATATACTTAATTGGTCAGCTTCCTTGTCTCTTTTCAGCTGGTCGGCTATGTATTCTGTTATAGCTTTCGTGTTTTTCCCTACCGTATCCACATAATATCCTTTGCACCAAAACTCCCTATTCCTGTATGCAAATTTCATATTACCATACTTTTGGAATATCATTAAGCTGCTCTTGCCTTTCAAGTATCCCATAAACCCGCAAACACTAAGTTTCGGCGGTATACTAAGCAGCAGGTGTATATGGTCGGGGCATACCTCTCCCTCTATTATTTCAACTCCTTTCCATTGGCATAGTGTCCGTATTATTTCTCGTATGTCTTCTCTTTTCTCAGCATAGAACACTTTCCGTCTGTATTTTGGTGCAAATACTATGTGGTACTTACAATTCCACTTTGTGTGTGCTAAACTGTTCGTGGTGTTATTTTGTTCTGTCATTTTAACATCCTCCTAATGTGTTAAACTTCTTTAGCTGGCAGGCTTTCTTTACAGTTTAGCACATTAGGCTGTTTTGTTCATCGCTTAAGCTATTTTCAACCCCGCCACTATGGCGGGGTTTTCGGTATACAAAGAAGGCTGTTCTTTTGAAGAACAGCCTTCATGCTTTTCCGCTTGATGTGTATGCACCTGAAATCATTTCTCAAACAGGTACAGGAGGTACCCGTACCCCTCGGCCTCCATTTTTTCATAGGGGACGAAGCGCAGGGCCGCACTGTTGATGCAGTAACGCACGCCATTGGGGGACTCCGGATCGCCGATGAACACATGACCAAGGTGAGAATCTCCGGCACGGCTTCTGACCTCCG
>DBFWRP010000490.1:0-1567 GCA_048222005.1 Muribaculaceae bacterium
TCCTTCTTCAGGGTCAGGTTGACCAGAACCTTGGTGCCAACTGCATAGTCAACATTGGTGACAGCCTTGACCTGAGCAGTCTCGGGATTCGGCTCATACGGAGTGTAGGGAGGATCGTTGTTGAAAGCAGCAGCTTCTTTAGCATTCTGCATCCAAACATTGACCGTTGCAGATTCCGGAGTTGCGTGGCTGTACTTGTTGTTCTTGGTGACAGACTTAACTTCGGCGAGGAAGGTGTGGATAACGGTGATGACGTAGCCGTCCTCAGTCTTGAAGACCTGAGTCAAGTCGCCCTGGCCGCCGAACTGAGCGTTCGTCCACTTGGTGCCGCCAATGTTCTGGCAAGCCTTGTTCCTGTCATGTACCAGCGTGACATCCGTGAACTTGAAGCCATCAACTGCGAAGTAGTTCAGAGCGGTGTTGGCAACAGTCTTGCCGTCGACCTTCAGCACAGAGGCCTTGGTGTCGCCGGTGGTGTCTGCCTTGTAATAGCCGTTCAGCGCAACAGGAGTCTTAGAGGTCTCACCGATGCCGATATCATTCTTCAGGATGGTGCAAGCGGTAACAGCAGTGGTGTAGCTGTTGAGCGGCTTGTCCATGTAGAATGCGGACCAAGAACCGTAGCTCCAAGCATAGCCCGGACGACGGAACTTATCGGTAGCACGCTCGATGGTGATGCCCATCTTGGCGCCGAGCATAAAGCCGGACTTGGCAACCTGCTCGTTGGAGATGAAGGAGCCGGTGTAGTACAGCTTGCCTTCACCAGTCGTGTTGACAACGGTGTTCTTGACCTTCTGGCCGTACTCAACCAGATACTTGGTCAGTGCGTTGTAGAGGATCTGGGCAGCTTCGCCGCGCTTGATGGGGGCGATAGCCTTCCAGCCGTCAGCCAGACCGTCGGTCAGGCCAACTTCATTGGCGCGGTTCAGGACGTTGATGTCCCAGCCGGTGCCGGTGTAGCCTTCCTTGGCGGTGTTGAAGTTCAGGGTGGTGAGCATCAGCTTCAGCCACTGCACGCCGGTCAGCTCACGCTTCGGAGCGTAGGTGGTGGCGGTCATGCCGTCAGCCAGGCCGGTGATACGGCAGTAGTTGATGAAGGGCAGGGCCCAGTTGCCGTTGCAGTCAACGAACGGGTTCAGTGCGTTGCTGTACAGGCTGGAGATAGCGTCCTGACCCTTGATCTTGCCGTTGGTAGCCGCGTTGTGGACGATCGCCACGATCTTGGCTGCCTGGGCACGGGTGAACGTTCCGTCAGCCTTAAAGGAATAGTTGTCGCCATCCTTAAAGCCGTCGAGAATGTTCAGGCTGGACAGAGCGTCGATGGCATCGGCGTAGTTGTCGGTAGCCTTGACGTCTGTGTAGGTCTTTGCGCTAGCGACGGTGACGACGCCCATGATCATGACGACGGCCAGGACCAGCGCAAGAACCTTCTTCAGATTCTTCATTTGGATTTCCTCCTGTTTAAATTTTACACATCGGAGCAAAGCCCCCTGTGTAATTTGTATCTGCATCTTACCGCACCGCCCCCGTTTCGTCAAGCATTTCGGGGGGTTTGTAATTTAACTGT
>DBFWRP010000491.1:0-3421 GCA_048222005.1 Muribaculaceae bacterium
TCGACGTGGATGTCCTCTTTCTTGAAGCCCGGCAGATCAGCTTCCAGCAGGTAGCTGTCGCCCTTGTCCTGAATGTCGGTCTTAAACTCGCTCAGCCCGCGGCCCCACGAGCCGTCACCGAAGAATGCGCGCTCCATCTGATCCCAGGGATCATAAGCCGCAATGTGGTTGTTTCTGCGTTCAAAAGGTCTCAGTTCAAACATAATACAAAGCCTCCAAATCTATTCTGGCGAGCCGCTCTTGCAGCCCGCGTGGTTTACGTTTCTTTCGTTCCCCTCGGAACAATTATGAGTATAGGCACGCCCTGTGAACAAAAATACATCTTTTGATGAACAAACTTTTAATTTTAGCACTCGTGCGTCGAGAGTGCTAAAATTATGGTGGCTGCGGACCGCTACCAAACCGCTACCAGCCGCGCCCGCAAGCCATTGCGCATCGGGCTTTTTTTGCGGCGCCAAACCCTCATTTCCGGCAAATCGCTACCAAACCGCTACCAGCCGCGCCCGCGAGCCCTTGCGCGGCGGGCTTTTTCCGCGTCGCTAAGGGGATGCGATATCCACCGAATCGAACGATTTTTCCTTTATTCTGCTGCATTTTGGTTATTTTCTATTGTTTCTGCAACAATTTGAGGATTTGCAAATTTTGGCAGCAACCACGGGAAAGCGGGAGAGACGGCGGGTGTTCGGCCGCAAGAAGATGATGACGTTATCGTCATGATCGACACCTTCCTCGCCAAGGTCACCTATGTTGCTCCTGCCGCTTATGATGCCAATGGCCACCTGCGCACCGAGGCTACCATCAAGCTCGATGTCTATGCCACCAAGAACTCCACCGCTGCTACCCCGCTCACCCTCACCAACGGCGAGGATGCGTATCCGTATGCTGTCGGCGATTACGTTCTCCTGAACGCCTTCACCAACGCTGTTAACAGCGCTACCGAGAGCGGCCTCATCAAGACCGGCGCTGACAAGTACGGCGAGATCGTTTCCAAGGCCACTTCTGTTGACGGCGCTCAGACCATCATCTACTGGAACAACGAGCAGCACAATGTTGCTGGCACTGTCTATGATGATGCTGTCAAGTTCATCCTCGATGAGGCTGGCAACTCCACCGGGAACCACACCTGGTTCTTTGACCAGTATGGCAACCTCATCGGTAACGTTGAGATTGCTGCTGCGAACAGCTACGGCGTCATCAACTCCATCTGGTGGGCGGGCAACACTGCTGACGGTTCCGGCGTGGCAAAGGCCAACGTCACCTATGTGGACGGCACCACCGCCGTTCTCGACATCAGCACCCTCATCTACAATGGTGCTGCCGCCGAGAACCGCAACACTACGTATATCGCTAAGGACGGCAAACTGTCCCACAGCACCGCTGCCCTTAAGGTCATGTCCGGCGATACCTACAGCACCGCGCCCACGAGCTACTTCTACATCGACGACTATATCGATCAGAACGCCCGTGCTGACAAGACCGGCGCTCAGATTCTGAACGACGATATGTTCCAGTTCACCACTCAGACTGACGGCACTGTTGCCGCTGTCGAGGTCTCCGGTAATGGCACTGGCACTGGCGCAACCGCCACTGTCAATGGCTCCACAGTCACCACTACCGCCAAGAAGGCTCTTCGCAGCCTGGATGTCGCGGTTGGTACTGATGCTCTGTACAATGGCAAGCTGCTCACCAACAGCGCCACCATCTTCCTGGTTCGCTCCGGCAATGGCGATACCGTTCCCTTCACCTATAAGTCTGTCACCGGTATCAACGCCATCGGTAACTATGTCCAGGGTGAAGTCGACTATGTTGACCTGAACGATGACTGTGTTGCAGATTACGTCTACATCATCGCTGCTTCCGACACCGCTAAGGCTGAGTGTCTGTTCTACTATGCCGGCAACAACAACTACTCCTATAACACCACCACTGGTTACTGGACCATCAACGGCTTCATGGACGGTGTTGATGCTACGCTGACTGTCGCTAACGACAACTTCTTCGATGGCATCTCCGGCTATGACACTACTCATGCCGGTTGGGTCAGCAAGATCGTTGCTACTTCCAACCGCCTGTATCTGGTGAAGACCGAGGACGGCCTGCTCTCCGCTGAGCCCGTTGCTTACAACACCAACGATACTCAGGTCACTCTTGACAATGATTACTCCGACGCTTACACGGGCAAGACCCCGTACGTCAATGTTGTCGCCGGTGAAACTGGCAGCAAGTTCGATAACAACCTGCTGAGCATGGCCGCTGGTCAGAACTTCACCACCAATGAGTCTACCAAGTTCGTTGTTGATGGCAAGACTGCTGCTCTGCCCTACTCCCTCACCGACTACAATGTCATCATTGTCTGGGATTGCGCCAAGAGCACCGCTCTCCAGGTCTACGCTTACAGCAAGGACACCACTAAGGCCAACACGGACATCGTTTACTCCGTTGTTGTTCGTGACAACCAGGTCATCACTGCCACCGTTAACAATGGCACTCTGACCATCGACCAGACCAAGCTCGTTTCCTCCACCAACGGTGCCGCCAACGTGGACGCTGCGTTCACCACCGCCACCGCTACCGTGAAGTTCTACGATCTGGCCGCTACCAGACAGGCTGCTGTGCCCCCCACCGTGAACGGCGGTGGCACAGCCTGCGTCATCAGCATCAGCGTTCCCACTACTCTCACGCCTGCGAACTACAAGGTCGTTGTGACCCTGGACAACGTGAAGGTCGGTTCTGATGTTGTTGCTACTTCCCTCTCCGTCTTCGAAAACGTGATTGGCTTCTAAACAACATTCGTTAGACGTCTCGTTCTGCTACGCGACTGACAACAAAAACAGCCCCGAGCCGAAAGGCTCGGGGCTGTTTTTTGCTTTATCCAGTCCGCGTCATAACCGAGGACAAGATAGCAATATTCTTTCCCGCTGCTGTTGAACTGCGAGGATGCCATATATCCGCCAGAGTCGCTGTCTAACGTCTGCGATACCCAGCTCACGCCGCTGTCACCCCATGTATAGTAATTGTTCATGGAGCCGATGCCGGACGAGCAGGCGGTCACGCCGCGTATGACCGTCGTTTTCTGTCCGCCGTCCGCGCGGAACAGCACCAGCGCCGCGGGGCAAAAGCCGCATTCGACGCTGTTCGGGTGATTTTGGCCCGATAGACCGGTGCCGGTGTATGTGCCGAACTTCGCGCGGCAAATCTTGCTGCTGGCAATCGTCTGCGCGATCGCGGTCACGGTCTCCGCTTCCGCCTTGGCCGCCACCGCGTCGGCGTTGGCCTTGAGCGTTTCGTCGATCTTGCCAAACGCCGCATTGAAGTCATCCATCTTGATAAAGTCCGACTTTTCCCACTTGGGCAGGCCGTAATTGGCTGTTTTTCCCATCGCGTCCTCCCCTTTCACCACACGCGGCGCACGACGCTCAGC
>DBFWRP010000492.1:0-5950 GCA_048222005.1 Muribaculaceae bacterium
CGTCGGCCTCTTTCGAAGCAGCCTCCACCTCACGCTGCCAACGCTGCGATAGCTGGTTGAGCTGCTCGTTGGCCATCTCGTAGGCAGGCACATTCTTGAGAATGTACTCCATATCAATCAACGCGAATTTCTGGGCGCTTCCGGCAAAAGCAACACCGGCCAGCAGTATCAGTGTGAAGAATATCTTTTTCATCGGTTAAAATTTAAGTTGTTTAAATCAGATTCTATACCAATATAGACATCTGAGAGCCGAAAAGGTTTAACAAATCAGGCTTTAAGGCCCGACACCGCAACGGCTTAGAACTCCTGGCCGAGGATGAAGTGGAAGTGTGAACCACCTTTCTGCCCGAACACCTTGTCGAAACCGTATGCCCAGTCGATACCCATCATACCCACCATGGGGAGGAAGATGCGGACACCGGCACCGGCGCTGCGTTTGAGGTCGAACGGCGAGAAGTCCTTGACGGCTGTCCACGCGTTACCGCCCTCCACGAAGGCCAGACCATAGATGGTGGTCGTGGGCTGGAGCATGAACGGGAAGTGCAGCTCCAGACCGAAACGGGTGTAGGCATAACCCTCACGTCCCCAAGGAGTGAGCGAACCGTTCTCATAACCGCGAAGCGCGATGGTCTCGGTTGCATAGGTGTAGGATCCGCTCATACCGTCGCCACCCACATAGAATGTCTCGAACGGCGATTTGAGCCATTTGTTGTAGCTTCCGAGCAGACCGATATCGGCACGTGTCATCAGCACGAGGGTCCATTTTCCGTCGGGATTGGTGAGCGGAGTGTATGTGCGCGACTTGAAGCGGAGCTTCCAGTATTCAATCCAGCGGTAAAGTTCTTTCTTTGATGCCGTGGTGTTCTCGTTATAGAGCTTCTCCCAGTCCTTTTTGCCGCTGAACAGCGAGGCAGGGGGAGTGAACGAGAAGTTCAGCGAGATGTTGGAGCCGCGGCGGGTGTACAGCGGGTTGTCGATGGAGTTGCGGGCAAGAGTAAGTCCGATCACGAGGGCGTTCGACGTACCGTTGTTCATGTAGTACAGGTACTCCCAGTTCTTCAGGTAATAGAAGTTGTAGGAAAGCTCTGTGGTGAGGGTGAAATAGTCGTCGGGCCAGTTCAGACGCTTTCCGAAGCCGACTGTGATACCGGCCATCTGGAGCACCTTGTTGGGATCGTAGGCGTTCTGGATGGAGTTGGAGTAATAATCGTTGTAATAGTTCGACCCGTATCCGTAGCCATAACCGTAACCGCCGTAGAGGTAGGGATTTGACCAGTTGGAGTTGTAGTACGACGAGTTCACACCGGTCTGACGGCTATAGTAGGCCGACACCTGCAGCGAGTTGGGGCGCTTGCCGCCGAACCAAGGATCAAGGAACGACACCGAATACATCTGATAGTAACGTGCATTGGTCTGGGCGCTGATGGTGAATGTCTGACCCTCACCCTGCGGGATGAAACCCTTGAACGAGCTCGGGTTAAACAGATTCTTCATGGAGAAGTTGGTGAACTTCAACGCCACCTTACCGATAATACCGGTCTGGCCCCAGCCGAGTGAGAACTCAATCTGGTCGTTCGCCTTTGAGGTGAGGTTATACACGATATCCACCGTTCCGTTCTCCTCATTGGGTTCCACGCGGGGATCCATCGATTCCGGATCGAAATGGCCGGTCTGGGCAATTTCACGCACGGAACGGATGAGGTCGGACTTGCTGAACAGCTCGCCGGGCTTGGTGTAGAGCTCGCGGCGCACCACTTTTTCATAGAGGCGGTCGTTACCATTGATAACCACCTTATTGATACGGGCCTGGGGACCCTCGAACATGCGTAGCTCAAGGTCGATTGAGTCGCCATGCACATTTTTCTCTATAGGAACAAGCTGATAGAACAGATACCCCTTGTCCATATAGGCGTTTGACACGGCATCATCGTCCTCGTTCAGACGCTTGTTAAGTTCTTTCTGGTTGTAGACATCGCCCGGCTTCATTCCGAGGAAATAGTTGAGCTGGTCGGTGTTGTAGATGGTATTGCCCACCCACGATATATCGCTGATGTAATATTTCTTGCCCTCCTCAAGGTCGATGTAAACATCCACCTTTTTCTCGTCGTAGGGCACAACGCTGTCGCTCAGAATCTTTGCATCGCGGTAACCAAGCTCGTTATATTTCTGAATGATGCGGTTGAGGTCGTCACGATAGTCACTCTCAACAAACTTTTTCTGGCTGAACAGTTTCCAGAGGTTACCGCCTTCGTTGGTTTTCTTAATGACGCGCTTGAGCTTACCGTCGGAAAGCACTTCGTTACCGGTGATATAGATTTTATGAACCTTCACCTTCTGATGCTTGTCAACATCGATGTTCACAATCATCTCGTTCTTCTTGGAGAGGTCCTCCTGAAGATTTATCTTGACATCGGCGTTGCCGAAACCTTTTTCCTCAAAATATTTCTTGACAATGGCTGTGGCACGGTTCACGATGTTCTGCGTAATCTGATTGCCTTTCATAAGGTTGAGGCGCTTCTGCAGATCCTCGCGCTCACCTTTTTTCATGCCGTTGTACTTCACCTCCGAAATGCGGGGCTGAGTGCGGAGATTGATAAGCAGCCACACTTTGTTGCCGGCCATCTTCTCCACGATTATCTGAGCCTGGGCAAACAGGCCCTGGCGCATAAGGCGTTTCACGGCTGTTGTCACATCGTTGCCGGGAATCTCGATACGGTCGCCTTTCTTCAATCCCGAATACCCGATCACGATATAATCCTCGTAATTGTCGGCACCGGCCACACGGATATCGGCAATCTCATAGGTCGACGGAAGCGCCGAATAGACGATGGGAGGATTATAGATAGTGTCGACACGCTCCTGCGCATCGGCAAAACCGGAGAATAACAATAGGGAGAGCAGCGTGAGTATCAGCTTATATCGCATAACGTGATGATAGAGCGTTGGTTGTTTCTTTTTGGTTGATATATGTCCCGCCAAGGGGGGCAGAGGAAATGCCGGATGCACACATCAGTCGGCACCCCTCACCTGTTCGCTTGTCAGCCCGAAACGCCGTTCCCGGTTCTGGAAACGGACAATCGCCTCGAGAAAATCGTCTTTTGAAAAATCCGGCCAATAAACCGGAGTGAAGTACAGCTCCGCATAAGCAATCTGCCATAACAGGAAGTTGCTCACGCGCATGTCGCCGCCAGTACGGATAAGCAGATCAGGATCAGGAATCGCCGACGAGCAGAGATAGCGCGACACGGTGGCCTCGTCGATATCATCGGCAGCAAGCTTTCCGGCAGCCGCATCGGCAGCAATCCTTGCAACTGCATCGCTGATTTCCCAGCGCGACGAATAGCTCAGGGCCAGATTCAGGACCAGTCCGGTGCAGTGCGCCGTGCGCTCCACGCATCCGTCCAGACGCTGGCGAGCATCCTCGGGAAGCCTGGCAATATCGCCCATAAGAGCGAGCCGCACATTGTTGGCAATCAGGTCGGGCGTCTCCCGCTCAATGGCATACCCGATGAGGTGCATCAGCGAATCCACTTCCGCTACCGGACGGTTCCAGTTTTCTGTAGAGAACGCATACAATGTCAGATACTTCACTCCGATTTCAGATGCGATCTCAGTGATGCGCCGCACCGTATTCACCCCCTCCACATGCCCCGACGAGCGGTCGAGTCCACGGGCCTGAGCCCATCGACCGTTGCCGTCCATAATGATTGCCACATGGAGCGGAACCCTGGCAAGGTTTATATCGGCTTTATTCACTGACATTGCGGTTCTTTTTTAGCTAAATTAATCGACATAATGGCAAGTGGCACACCGCTTGCCGAATTCGTAAGTAAGAGAGATGGATATGTTGGAATACCAGTCGGTATTTTTCAGGAAAGAGCTTTTGATTGTCTGCAGATCGGCAAGTGCGCCGTCCACATGGTCGGAAAACACCTTGGTCATGGTGAACTCCGCTCCCAGGTTCAGGCGCTCGCGAAGCTTATATTTCAGGCCGAATCCCATGGGGATGTTCAACCCGAAATTCTTCTCCCCTCCGCATGCGGCAAGGGTGGCTCCCAATCCAAGCGTGAGATACGGTGTCCACCTGCGCAGTTTTTTATAGGTCTCCCCTATCCCGTATGGCAAGAAGTTGAACTCTATGCGGCCGCCGAGGTCGTAGACAGTCGACTTGAACGAGTAGCTCGCACCACCCGGCAGCACATCGTCCATGCCGGCAGTATCACCACTCAGGCTCATCACGTTCAGCACGCCCCTCACCGCCCAACGCACATCGGGCAGATAACGGAACGATGCGCCGAACGACACACCCGGCTTCGAGAAAATACTCGAGGATGCGTCGCCAAGGTATCCGGCCATACCAAGCTGACCGCCTATATCGAAGCGGTAGCTTTCCTCTTGAGCCATACCCCTGAAGGAGGACCCGGCCACAAGCAGAACAATCAGTATGGACAGAACGCGTTTCAAATCATCAATTTTAAATCACTCAAGAGGGCGGAAAGTGAAATGGTTCACCACTCCGCGCCACACAACATCGTGCAGACCGCCGTCCTCGCCGTTTCCGCCGAACATATACAGGAACGGGCAGTGCCACGATGTGGGAAGCATGGTTATACGGGAACGCACAGGCGCCCACGGGCCGAGGTAGAACGGCACGTTGGTCGGCATGACAGTCCATTCACCGCCGAACGAACGCGACTTGAGAGTCAGCAGGTGCTCAAACTGCAGGATATCGACATTATAGAACGACGGCATATACTCGGGAAGCTGGAGGTACTCGTCACCTTTTTTCCAGTGTATGCCCAGATCACGCGACAGATAGACGTCGCGGTTTATGCTGTTGTCCGCTTTTATTCCGCCGAAAGCAAGGAGTACAGTATTTTCAATGGGACGCCACGACATGGTGTCAATCTCACATATGGTGCATTCAGTCACGGCCACACCGTCAAGCGCAGGAAGCGTCTCGGAGAGTTTGGCCCACTGTGTTCCGTCAAACGCCCAGGATGTGCCGAGAGGTTCGCCCGAGGCGGAGCGGCCGCCGAACATCACGATCTGATCGGCCGAAGCCCATTTGCTACTGAACTCTATGGCCGACGAGGCCCCGCTCAGGGGGAAATCGGATGGAACAGCACCAAGCGACTCGCCTGCAGGATACGTGGCAAAATCGTAGGCACCGGCAGATGCCTTGATTCCGATCAGCGTGCTGTTGTACGTAGCAGCAATGCTGTGCCATACCTCGCCGGTAGCCGACCACGTCGTGCCATCGGTGCTGCTGAGCAGCGAGCCATCGGTTGCAAGGATATACAAAGCATCGGCAGTGGCGGTAAGCGAACGTACATCCACCGCCTGCGGGAACACGACATTCTCAGATGTCCAGCTGTAATCGAACGGATCGTCGCTCACGGCCATCGAGTAGCTGCCGCCGCCGGATGTGAGGCAGTAAGCCTTGTCGTTGAATTTCACCGATTTCTGAACGGAAGGTGTAGCTAATGCCGAAGGGAGCTCCTTGCAGGCAAGCTCGCTCCAGTAAAGCGAGTCAGGCTCAACCTTGTGAACATTCACATTAATATAATAATCGCGCGAGTTGACCCCGTCGTACGATACAATCTTAACCCTCACCTCGCCCATGCTGAAATTAATCTGGGAACCAGAATTGGTCAGAAGGTCAATCTCCTCAACTTCAGTGGAGCCTTCCTTGGGCGAGTAGGCCGTAATAGCCGATGCATCGGCCGACAGCGACACTTTAAGCTGGTCTATTTTTGTTCCGTATGGGAGTGAGTCGGCATTATATATTTTTGCGCCATTAAGGTCAATGGTGAAGAACACCGAATCCAGATTATTCAGTATCGACTTGTCTGCCTGAAGCGCAAATGCAGTCACCGCAGTGCTGCTATAATCCACTGGAGAGACATTCAGAGAGCTTTCCTCCTTGCTATTACATGAAGCCACTGAC
>DBFWRP010000493.1:0-1007 GCA_048222005.1 Muribaculaceae bacterium
CCAGTGTGCGATGATAACTGCGCCGCTAAGGTCAAGACTTTCGCCCACCGTGTAAGCGGTCTTGTAGTCGCCGGAGATGTCCAGCTTGTAGCACACAGGCGTAGAAGCATCCTTTACCGCCTTGGTCAGCTTGTCAGCATCCGCGCCCAGAGGATCATCGGTGCGGTTGTGGTTGGTTTTAGTCACACCATAAACATCGGGCAGGCTCTTAGAAGTGTCAAAATAAACCGTACCGCTTTTCGTTTCGTGGCTCTCACAACTGGTGTCCACATATTCCACAGCGCCGATGCCCTGCTTGGCACCGCAATCGGTCTGGTAGAAGTTTCCGGCGATATTATCGCACATATTCAGGCTTCGATAGTAACCGATAATGCCGCCCACATTCTTTGTGCCGCTGACTTTTCCTGTAAAGGTGTTACCTACGAGGGAGTAGTTGTTCCACGCCTGGTTCACCTTCATGTCGCCGCCGGTGATGCCGCCCACATTTTCATTGCCCTTGACAGTGCCGGACGCTGCACAGGCTTCAATGGTCGTTTTGATGCCGTTGGGTGCCGCCGCGCCGGTATACATCGTGCCTGCAATACCGCCAGCAAATTTGCCGGTGGCGATTACTGTGCCATCAAAGCTGCACTTGCTGACCGTGCATTGGCCCATAGCGTTGTCCCGGGAGCCAATGATACCGCCAACATAATCCACACCCTTGACGGTGGCGTGGCTGACGCAGTTTTCAATGATACCCTGGAATCGTCCGGCAAATGCGCCGATCTCGCTCTGAGTGCCGTCATAACCAATAACAACATTCTTTTCAATGGTGCAGTTGCGAATGGTCGTGATAAAGGCGGCGCTGGCTCCGGCAAAGCCGTTTACATCCATATCCACCTCTGCCCCGATCAAGCCGGATTTGAGGGTTTTGGTGCCGGATTTCAGTGCCACATTTTCAATGATGATAGCGAAAGTGTCCTCACTTGTAAAGCCAACGCCGTGGAGCCCATCCACCAGGCCGTAGC
>DBFWRP010000494.1:0-4138 GCA_048222005.1 Muribaculaceae bacterium
TCTGACCCTTTGCAGCAGCCGCGGACGGGTGTCAGCTGTCGGCTGGAATGCGGAAAATGGAGAAGTTGACCGAGCCGTAAGCGCGGTGGTCCATGAAGTTGGGAAGGCTTGAAAAATCGTGATTGCGGGAATGCTCGATGATAAAAATCGAGCCTGGAGCAAGAAGTTTGGATGCCAGCACCTTGCCGGGTATTTCGGCGAACCCGGGCAGGTCGTAGGGCGGATCGGCGAACACGATGTCGTAGGGCGCCCCTGCAGAATCGATGAATTTCAAGGCGTCGCCGCGCAGCAGAGTGTGTTGTTGTTCCACTCCGAGCTGTGAGGCAACCTTGCGGATGAATGCGGCTTGGGTTGCAGCCTTTTCAACAGAGGTGACACGCGAGCAGCCGCGCGACAGGAATTCGAACGACACGGCGCCGGTGCCGGCAAAGAGGTCGAGGGCCGATGGGGCGTCATTTTCGAAGTCAACGAGGTTCTCGAGCACGTTGAAGATGTTCTCTCGGGCGAAGTCGGTGGTCGGTCGGGCGGTTATGTTGGTCGGGACGTCGAAGCGGCGGCGTCCGAATTTTCCACGGATTATGCGCATTGTCGGTTGTGGGGTGTCTTGTATGGTTTTAACATTTGCCTCCGGTAGTGGTGGTTGCGGCCACAAGTCAGGGCTGTCCTGACTGCGATATCGGGGCTATGATGGTTTCGAACGGGGCATCGAAGGCGGCTCTTCCTGCCTGGAACATGGAAGTGGGGAATATCACGGGCATCACAAAACGCACATAGCGCCTCAGCAGGGCGCTGGTCTGCGAGCGGAGCTGGCGTTCGCCTGCTATGAAAATCTCGTCGGTGTCGGGCAGCCGGTGTGTCTGCCGGGCTGCAAGGATATAGTAGAGGGCGTCGGCGGCGCAGGTTATGCTGTAGGAGTTGATTGTCAGCGGGGCATCGTCGCCGAGGATTATCAGGTCGAGCCGGTGCGGGCGCAGGTTCACAAGTGTTTTGCCACGGCGCCGGTTGGGGTGGCGTGCGCGCATCCATGATGCCAGTGGGGTGAGGGGATGAATGATGGTGGCGTTATGGAATGTGCGGTTGATGAAGCCCATTTCCGCCTCGGGCACCGCAAATGCTATGTCGCATCCAAGCTGTCCGAGCTGATTCTGCACTATCTGTGCCCGTTGCAGGGCTTCGGCAGGGAAGGCCTTCGTCAGTATTTGTGTTGCAATCGGCGACATTGCGGCAGGCAACGGCATGAAGTGGGGCGTGTCGTAAATCACCTGAACGCTCTTGAAATCAAGCAGGAGCATGGGGTTGTTGTAGACGGCATCCTCGAGCGCCTGAAGGTGTGGCATTGCCGTGCAGTCGAGCGGAATCTCCTCGTGTATGAGCGAATGGCTTTCGGACGGGGAGAACGCAACGACCGACAGTGCCGGGGTTGAAACCTCCAGCACCAGTTGCCATGATTGTGGCTGCGCTATGAGTTCTTTGGCAAGCAATGCGGTTGCGTTGATTTGGTTATAGAAGGTCGGATGGACTGAGAATGTCTCGGGGGAATGGTGTCAGCGTGCAAGCTGCGCTCCGTTGGAATTTCTTACGCCACCGGGGCGCCGGCGGTTATTGTTGTTGCGCCGTGCGTTGTTGTACTGTGCTCCGTTGCCCCACGATTCCTGGTCGTAGTAACCGCTGTTGCCGAATCCGCTTTCATCGTAGAATTCATCTTCTTCGTCGTATTCGCCGTCCTGGCCGTTACGGTTGTTGTCGCGGTTCTTGGGCTTGTTCTTCTTTATGTCTTCGGGTTTCTGGAGGTCGACCGGCGTGCCGAATAAAGCCCATTCCTGAGCTATGTCCCAGTTCTTACGGAGTGTCAGCTTTTTGGGATAATAGAACACGTCCTCTGGCTGAATGGAGTCGGCCACCACTCCCGTGTCCCACTCGCCGTTGCGGTTGAGGTCAATGTAGGCGCGGGCGTAATATGTGTCGGGATTTACGAAGTCGAATGTCACTGAATTGCCCGTTACGGTTTTGGTCTTGACAGGCTTGTCCTGCTTGTCGAGCAGCTCCACCACGAGTGAGGCCGAGTCGGGAATCTGGCCGATGTCGGCTATGTCGAAAATGATGTTGCCATAGTCGTTCATGGCTTTGGTTTTCAGCTCGGTCTGTGCCGGTTTGTTCACATGTCCGTAAATGTCGGTCATGGCGGCTGAGTCGGCCACAAAGCGGTATTGGGCGCCTTCGGCCCAGGGAACTTCCAGCAGATAACGCCTCACATTCGATGAATCTGGACGCAGGGTGTATGCTGGAGCCGGAATCCACAGTGTGTCGGCTTTGATTTCAAGACGCCAGAGGGTTGAGTCGATAGCCGCTAATGGTGTGGCAGATTCAAGAATGGCGGGCATGTTGAGGTCCTGTGTGCCTGACGATGTGAATTTCAGGTCAACATATTCCACTGCAGGTGTCAGAGGGGGGAACACGCTGTCGGGGAACTCTTTCTGTTCCTTTTCGCGTTTTTTCTGTTCATCGGCCCACTTTTTGGCGGCCTCTTTTTCGGCCTGTCGGGTGGCTCCGCGAACAAATAGCTTGAGTGTGTCGGTTGTCCATGCAAGCTGCCCGAGTGTGTCGGTTTTCTGATAGCGTGCGCTCACCAGCAGGGAGTCCTGCGCCACCACGGCGGTGTCGCGTATCCAGTAGACAAGTGAATCAAGTCCCTGCCGAGCTTCCAGAATCGAGATGTCGGATAGCATCCGGCCTTGCGCAGGCCCGTTGACCACGGTGATTTCGGGCAGCGTGTCGCTGACCGATCCGAATTTCATGGTCACACGACGGCGGTCGGTGCGTTCGTAGTCGCGCAGATACTGAGGCTTGTATTTTTCGGTGAACCAGGTGAGCAGCACGTCGTCGGGAAGATAATGATAGGCCGTGCGTGTCACGATGGAGTCCGTGCCGGTCGATGATGCCAGGGTATCCGACACTTCCACAGGCACCACTTCGGGGCTGACGGTGACGGTGGAGAACGCCACGTTCTCCGAGCGGTCCCAGTGCCAGTCGTGGTTGCGGTCGTCGAGAGCGAAGATGCGGTAGGTGCCTGGCTTGAGTCCGCGTATGGTGAACTGCCCGAGTTGGTTGGTTTTCGCCACGCGCTCGAGCGGAAGGGTGGTGATTGCTGTGTCGGAAAGATTGCTGTATACGCCCACAATCATCCCCTGTGCCGGTTCGAGATTGCGCGCCTCAAACACCATGCCGGAGATGCGGAGGGAGTCGATCACATCGCCCGTGGAGAAGTCCATGGCGAAACCGTCGAGGATGTTCCCCTCGTTGAGGTCGCGGATGGCGTCGGAAAAGTCGATGGTGTAGGTGGTGTTGGGGATGAGCGAGTCGCGGAGGTCGAGGGTGAGACGTCGGCCGTTGGCACGTGCCACAGGCTGCTGTTTCTGTGTGGGCGACACCACGAGCTTGTTCTGAATGTCCTCGAGCTTGATGTTCTCGTTGAAGTACATGTCCACACGCTGCTTGTTGTGGTGCAGCGAGCCGGGAGCGGGGTTGGAACGTACGAATTCCGGCGGCGTCTCGTCGCGTGGTCCCCCTTCAGGACGCCCTATCGAGGCGCATGCCGCAACCATCGAGGCTAACGCCCCGACAGCAATGGTCCGCATCCAGTAAGCCGCTTTCAATTTGTTCCGGTAAATGGTCTGTGAGTATGTCTGGATTTCACACATACTTCATTTGTACCCCGGAGCAGAATCGAACTGCTATCAAAAGTTTAGGAAACTTCTATTCTATCCGTTGAACTACCGGGGCAAACTTTCTATGTGGTGCGTTTGCGACACAAAGTTAGGAAAAAGTTTTGGATTTCCTAAGCTCTTCCTCCAATGATGCACCATAGAGCCAGTGTGTGTATTCCTGAAATTTGCCGTTTACGGCATTTTTTTGCAATACGATTTCGGCCATTGTGTAGAGGCTTGCAGGGAAACGCCCTCGGAAAGTGAAACAAATTTGGAGGGGTCAGGGTTGGGTGCGGGAGAAGCGGAGGAAGCGGAAGGGGATACCGGTTTTGGCGCTGGTGAGATGGTCGCCCAGTTCGGTTATCTGCCACTGGGATGGGTCGATGTCGGGGAAATATGTGTCGGCATCGGCAGGGGTGGGGGCATCGATCATG
>DBFWRP010000495.1:0-13952 GCA_048222005.1 Muribaculaceae bacterium
ACCCCACGGTATCCAACTATATCAAACGTCAGGACGAAGAAGCGGCACGGAGCATCGGCACCCTCGACCGCATAAAGCAGGACTACCACCGCGCAATGCTCCAGGACCTGTTTTCGTTCAGCCGGCTGCTGACCATCCAGACCTCCGTATGCGGGCTACTTGCCCAGACATTCGCCCATTCGTTCCCATCGACCCTTGCCGACCAGCAGCAGATCAACAGCCGCCTGCGCTCCGACATCCTCGACATCGCCGACAAATGGATCCAGCAACTCGCCGGGACGGATTTCAGCACACTTGTCTCCGCACAGGTGCTCGAACGCGTAAAAAAAAGCGCAAAATATTTCAACGACACCCTTCTGGCCATCTTCGACACATCGCTTAAAGACCTCGCATCGGTGCGCACCGGCGACAAGAAAGCCACACAGCGCATGGCCGAACTCACAGCCGACCTACGCACCAGGCTCCAGTTCCACCACACTCTTCTGTCGCACATGTCGGCCACCGGCTTCTCCGTACCGGCATATCTGAAGCTGAAACTCCAGGCATCGCTCGGACATGCCGATACGCCGCAGAAAACCACAGCACGCCGTCAGGCTGCCGAACAGAGGAAAGCCGAACGCGAAGCCAAGAAAAAAGCCGAGAAAGAAGCCCGCGCCAAGGCACGGGCCGAGCGCGTGCCATCACACGAACAGTCCTACCGCATGTTCCAGCTCGGCATGACACGCGAGGAAATTGCGCAGCAGCGCGGACTCGCCATCTCAACCATCAACACTCATCTCGAAACCTACATAACCGCCGGACAGCTCACAGCAGCCGATGTGCTCTCCCCGGCGCTTTTCAACGCAATTGTCTCCGCCATCAGTCTGGCAGGCGAAGGCGCCACACTCACCCATATCCGGCATTTCGTGCCGGAAGCTTCATTCGACGACATAAAACTTGCGGTTGCCCAAATCAAGAATAATTTGTAACTTTGTGGCTTAAAGGCATGCAGCAGTTGCTGCAAAACTGCTAAATTCCGCCCCTACGTTTTGGGGTTATGCGACACCCCGCTTTGCAGTGAATCAACCAACAACAAACTAAAAAAATCATAACATCCCCTCTGACACAACCATGGCACAACAAGAAGATGTGTTTAAAAAGATAGTATCCCATGCCAAGGAGTATGGGTTCGTTTTCCCCTCGAGTGAAATCTACGACGGTCTGTCGGCCGTTTACGATTACGGCCAGAACGGCGTTGAACTCAAGAACAACATCAAACGCTACTGGTGGGAGTCAATGACACTGCTTCACGAGAACATTGTCGGAATCGACTCGGCAATTTTCATGCACCCCACCATCTGGAAAGCATCAGGCCACGTCGATGCCTTCAACGATCCCCTAATCGACAACCGCGACTCGAAGAAACGCTACCGCGCCGACGTGCTCATCGAAGAGCAGATTGCAAAAATCGACGACAAGATTGAGAAAGAAGTGGCCAAAGCCGCAAAACGTTTCGGCGAAAGCTTCGACGAAGCCATGTTCCGCCAGACCAACCCGCGCGTCCTCGAACATCAGGCAAAACGCGACGCCCTGCATCAGCGCTTCTCCGACGCAATGAACGCCAACGACCTCGACGAACTCCGCCAGATCATCATCGACGAAGAGATTGTCGACCCCATCAGCGGCACAAAGAACTGGACCGACGTGCGCCAGTTCAACCTCATGTTCAAAACCGAGATGGGTTCCACCGCCGACGGTGCCATGACCGTTTACCTCCGCCCCGAAACAGCCCAGGGCATCTTCGTCAACTACCTCAACGTGCAGAAAACCGGCCGCATGCGCATCCCCTTCGGCATCGCACAGATCGGCAAGGCGTTCCGTAACGAAATCGTTGCCCGCCAGTTCATCTTCCGCATGCGCGAGTTCGAACAGATGGAGATGCAGTTCTTCGTACGCCCCGGTTCGGAGCTGGAGTGGTTCAAAAAATGGAAGGAAACCCGACTGAAATGGCACAAGGCCCTGGGTCTGGGCGATGCAAAATATCGCTACCACGACCACGAGAAACTGGCCCACTATGCCAACGCAGCCACCGACATCGAGTTCCAGATGCCATTCGGCTTCAAGGAGGTTGAGGGAATCCACTCCCGCACAAACTTCGACCTCTCGCAGCATGAGAAATTCTCAGGCAAGAAAATCCAGTATTTCGACCCCGAGCTCAACGAAAGCTACGTGCCTTACGTAATCGAGACCTCCATCGGAGTGGACCGCATGTTCCTGAGCGTGCTCTGCTCAAGCTATGAGGAGCAGGCCCTCGAAGGCGGCGACACCCGCGTGGTGCTCCACCTCCCCGAAGCTCTTGCTCCCGTGAAATGCGCCGTCATGCCACTCGTTCGCAAGGACGGACTCCCAGAAAAGGCCCGCGAGATTGTCAACGACCTCAAATTCGACTTCAACACCCACTACGAGGAGAAGGACTCTATCGGCAAGCGCTACCGCCGTCAGGATGCCATCGGTACCCCCTTCTGCATCACCGTGGACCATCAGACTCTGGAGGACAACACCGTGACACTCCGCGAACGCGACTCAATGGAGCAGAAACGCGTGAACATCGCCGACCTCCATGCACTCATTCACGACCGTGTCAGCCTCAACTCCCTCCTGCGCAAACTCGCCTGACACCGGTAGAGCCTGTTTACAAGCCACAACTCTCTTCAACATCAAAACAAAACCATAAAATGAACAAGAAATTAATCACCACCGTAATAGTAGCCGTTGTGCTGCTCATCCTCTTCGGAGGCGGTTGCTCATCCTACAACGGAATGGTCGACGCCGACCAGGCAGTCCAGAAACAATGGGGCCAGGTAGAGAACCAGTACCAACGCCGTGCCGACCTCATACCCAACCTCGTGAACACTGTCAAAGGGTACGCCGCTCACGAAAGCTCCACCCTACAGAATGTGACCGATGCACGTGCCGGACTTACAAAAGCCTACAACGACGCCCAAGCCATCACACCCGAACAGGCACAGGCAAACATCGAGGCATACCAGCAGGCTCAGAGCAACCTCAAAGGCGCTCTCGACATCTATGTGAACGCCGTGCGCGAAGCCTACCCCGACCTCAAGGCCAACGAAAACTTCCTCAACCTGCAGGCACAGCTTGAAGGCACAGAGAACCGCGTGAGCACCGAGCGCCAGCGCTACAACGAGGCTGTGGAAGTCTACAACCGCAAGGTACTCCGCTTCCCCGGCAACATTTTCGCCAAACTGTTCGGCTTCGACTCCAAAGAGATGTTCAAGGCCGAGGAAGGCGCACAACGTGCCCCCAAAGTGGAATTCTAAAACTCTTCAGTAACCTAAAGTGAAAAAAATCCTCTTCATGCTCGGCATTGCCGCCCTGGCACTCTCTTCGTGCACCAACGACGACAATGACGACACCCTCCAGCAATATCAGGCATGGCACGACAACAACGTGGCATGGATTAACTCCGAACTGCTGCGTACCAACCCAGACGGCACGCCTTTCTATCAGCCCGTCACCCCCGCATGGGCTGTAGGGCAGAAAATCTATGTCCACTGGTTCAACGACCGTGCCGCTACGGCAGGAAATGTCACCCCCTTCGAGACCTCGTGGGTAAGCACCCACTATGAGGGCTATCTCTACGACGGCACCCTGTTTGACGAATCGAAAGGCAAAACCGACAACGACCTTTTCACAGGCCGTGTCAACCAGTTCATCGCCGGATGGCAGATTGCACTCCAGAACATGCATGTGGGCGACACCGTACAGATTATCATCCCATACGACCTGGCCTACGGACAAAGCGGAAGCGGAAGCATCCCCCCCTACTCCGCCCTTCGTTTCAACATGCGCCTGATGGACGTTCCCGGCTATGAGGCCCGTCCCTGAAAATTAGCACCTGCATAAAAACAACCGCTGCCGCATGAAAGCGGAATCTCATCGGATTCCGGCCTTCATGCGGCAGCGCTTTATGCCCTGACCAAAAGAATCTTGAATATTGAGAGATATTTATAGCAATTATCCGCCTGATTTGTAGGGACATGCCTTTGGCATGTCCCTACAAGCTGACGAATACTTCTGCTATCCTTTAATCGGCTTCCCTTCAGTTCAGCACCTTGTATCCGGCAGAGGTGAGCGCATTCTTTATCTGTGCGATATGCTCCTCATTGAGGGTTTCAAGCTCGAGGTGCAGCATGCACGAGTTGATTTCGGTTGCTGCCACGCGCTCGTGGTTTACGCCAAGTATATTTCCGCCTGTGTCGCCCACGATTTTCAGCACGGCCGACAGTTCGCCCGGTTTATCGCGCAGCTCCATTTCAAGCTGACACACACGGCCGGTCTTCGCCAGCCCTCGTGTGATGATGCGGTTGAGTATGTTTACGTCGATGTTTCCGCCGGAAACCAGGCAAACCACCTTCTTCCCTTCAAGCGGCAGCTTGTTGAACATGGCGGCAGCAACAGCTGTGGCACCTGCGCCTTCCGACACAAGTTTCTGCTTTTCAAGCAGGGCCAGGATTGCAGCGGCAATCTCATCGTCGCTCACAGTCACAATCTCGTCGACATACTTCTGGCAGAATTCGAAGGTGTTCTCACCCGGTTCCTTTACAGCGATACCGTCGGCGATGGTCGACACGCTCGCAAGCCGTTCGCGGTTCTTCGTGCATAACGATTTTACCATTGAAGGGGCACCTTCGGCCTGAACGCCATACACCTTGATATCGGGACGCAGAGTCTTAACGGCAAAGGCCACACCTGAAATAAGACCGCCGCCACCAACAGGCACAACGATAGCCTCTACATCGGGCATCTCCTCAAGTATCTCCAGACCGATGGTACCCTGTCCGGCAATCACCAGCGGGTCGTCGAACGGATGCACGAAAGTATAGCCGTGCTTGTCGCGCAGCTCAAGCGCCTTGTTATAAGCGTCATCATAGACGCCTGGCACGAGGCACACCTCGGCTCCAAGTTTCTTGGTAGCCTCGATTTTCGAGATAGGGGCGCCGGCAGGAAGGCAGATAAGCGATTTTATGCCGTTGTGAGTGGCTCCGAGTGCCACACCCTGGGCATGATTGCCGGCAGAGCAGGCTATCACACCGCGTTTCTTCTCCTCGTCGCTCAGCTGCGAAATCTTGTAATACGCACCGCGGAGCTTGAACGAGCCTGTGTGCTGCAGATTCTCCGGTTTCAGATATATCCGGCACGTCGGTGAAAGCGAAGTCGGACCAACAATTTTCGGATGGCGAGCCACATCCTTGAGCACCATCTGGGCGCGGTAAACCTCGCCGATATTAAGTTCTGACATAAATATGTTTATGTTTAAATTGTAAGGGCAACTTATTGTTACTTCTGATTATGCATTATTTGTTCAGCAGAGCATCCGCCATGGCAGCCGCAGCCTTGCGTCCGTCGCCCATGGCCAGAATCACTGTGGCGCCTCCGCGCACAATGTCGCCTCCGGCATAAAGCATAGGCAACGAGGTCTGCAGTGTCTCCTCATTCACGGCCAACGTGCCGCGACGGGTCACTTCCAGCCCCTCGATTGAGTTAGGAATGAGCGGATTGGGCGACACGCCCACGCTCACAATAACTTCATCCACATCGAGCGTCACCACATCCCCCTCAACCGGCACAGGCGAACGGCGCCCGGATGCATCCGGCTCGCCAAGTTCCATGCGCTGCAGCCGCATGGCCTTCACATGCCCCCGCTCATCGGCGAGATATTCCACCGGATTGTGAAGCGTCAGGAAGGTGACACCCTCCTCCTTGGCATGACGCACCTCCTCCACTCGCGCAGGCATCTCGGCCTCGCTGCGGCGATAGACTATATACACCTCCTCGGCACCCATGCGGCGTGCCGTGCGGCATGAATCCATGGCGGTGTTGCCACCACCAATCACCGCAACGCGGTTTCCGTGGATAACCGGGGTTGACCAGCCGGGACGGCCGGCACCCATAAGGTTGACGCGTGTGAGATATTCGTTGCTCGACATCACACCCACGTAGTTCTCGCCGGGAATCCCCATGAAGCGGGGCAGTCCGGCTCCAGATGCCACAAATACGCCCTTGAAATCACGGGCAACGAGGTCGTCGTAGCTTATGGTCTTTCCCACCACGCAGTCGGTCATGAATTTCACACCCATCTGCTCGAGGGCACGAATCTCCACATCCACCACCTCGTTGGGCAGGCGAAATTCTGGGATGCCGTATTTGAGCACTCCCCCTATTTCATGCAGAGCCTCGTAGACGTGCACTTCAAAACCGCGTTTGGCCATATCGCCGGCAAATGAGAGAGAGGCAGGCCCGGAACCCACCACAGCCACTTTGATACCGTTGGCTGCCTCGCGCGCGGGCAAAGCAGCATTGCCGGAAAGCCGCTCGGTGTCGGCGGCGAACCGCTCCAGGTAACCGATGGCCACCGGCTCCTTCTTCATCTTGTTGTAGATGCATTTCGACTCGCACTGACGTTCCTGCGGACACACACGACCGCATACGGCCGGAAGCGCGCTCGTCTCTTTCAGCACAATGGCTGCATCCTCGAAATTTTCACGTTCGATATTCTTTATGAATCCGGGTATATTGATTCCAACCGGACATCCGGTGACACATTGCGGATCGGGACAATCGAGGCAGCGTGTTGCCTCAAGCACTGCCTGCTCCCGGCTAAGGCCCTGATTGACCTCTTCATTGCACGTCACACGGTAGGCTGGCGCCAGTTCGGTCATTTTCGCACGCGGAATTGCCGAGCGTTCTTTTGCGGTGTGCGCCTTCCTGAGATCCTCACGCCAGGCGGCATCACGGGGTGATATAGTAGACATCTCTATTTATCGTTTTATTGTTAGAGCCACGCCTCACGGACGCAGACGCATTATCATTTCGTCAAAATCGACCTGATGGGCATCGAATTCCGGACCATCCACACACACGAAGCGCATCTTACCGCCTACGGTGACACGGCATGCTCCGCACATCCCGGTTCCGTCGACCATTATGGTGTTGAGCGAACAGATGGTGGGCACATCGTATTTCTTGGTAAGCAACGACACGAATTTCATCATGACAGCCGGGCCGATGGTGCATACAAGGTCAACCTTCTCGCGGGTTATCACTTTTTCCAGTCCGTTGGTCACCAACCCCTTCTCGCCGTACGAGCCGTCATCGGTCATAATGATAACCTCGTCCGAATGTTTGCGAACCTCATCCTCAAGAATAATCAGATCCTTTGTGCGTGCAGCAAGAATTGATATGACCTTGTTGCCGGCTGCTTTCATGGCCTTGAGTATCGGAAGCAGCGGAGCCACACCGACACCGCCGCCACAGCACACCACAGTGCCGTAGGAAGCTATGGCAGTGGCACGACCCAACGGGCCGACCACGTCATGAAGATACTCGCCCGGCTCCTTGGCGCAGATTGCCGCGGTGGAATCGCCCACAGCCTGCACCACAAGGGTTATCGTACCGCGTCGTTCATCGGCATCGGCAATGGTGAGAGGTATGCGCTCCCCCTTTTCGTCACTGATCACGATCACGAAATGACCGGGACGGCGCGAATGGGCAATCAGCGGTGCTTCCACCACAAGCTGCACAACCTTTTCGGAAAAATGTTTTTTCTCGAGGATTTTATTCATAGCAAGAAATGGTATTGACTTTCAGCATTTTGCAAGCCACCTTCACGCCTCCGCGCTCCAGGCCCACATTACATGCAAATTTAAGTAAATTTAATTGAGATGGCAAAAAAAATCGCATAGGGTCAGCCGGTGCTGAATTGTGGTTCAGATTTGACGTCAGGTTGCGGTTTCACTGTGTATTTGTACCTGTGAAAAACCTGCGTTTTTCATGGGTTAAGGATAAACTATTGGGGGGCTGGCAAAGTTATAAGATAAAGAAGCGTTTCAACTTTTACAGTTCACACCCCTTTCCCTTCAGTTCTCACAGTCCGCTTATGCCGTTCTCACAATCTGCCATAATGCTGCGCTGCCTGCGGGCTAAAATCCCGGGGCGCTACATGCTGATGCTGTCGGCTGTAGTCACCGGCGTTACTGTGGGGCTGTGTGCATTCATCCTCAAGCGCCTGATAGGGTCTGTGTCCCACCTGCTCACAGAACATTTCAACCCGGATTCGTTCAACCTCACCATCCTGATTTGGCCGCTCGTAGGCATTCTCCTCACAGGCATCTACCAGCGCTACATCCTCAGGCATGAAATCTATCATGGGGTGGACAGGCTGGGAATGGCCATAAACAAACGCAACTACAATCTGCCGTTCTACCTGTGCTATGCACCGATACTGGCGAGCACACTCACACTCGGGTTCGGTGGTTCGGCCGGTTCTGAAGGCCCGATTGCCTATACCGGGGCCGCCATCGGAAGCAACATAGGCCGCAAACTGCGGCTCGACACCCGCGGGATGCGCTTCATCATCGCATGCGGTGCGGCTGCCGGCATAGCCGGCATCTTCAAGGCACCCGTGGGGGGTGCCTTGTTTGCCATAGAAGTGCTGAGCATCGAACTGTCCGTTCCTGCAATACTCGCCATTTTCGTAGCCTCCATCGCATCCTGGCTCATGGCCTTTGTATGCTCGGGCTGCACCATTGACCTTGCATTCCATCACGTGGAATCGCTCGACGGCGGTCTGCTGCCATGGGTAATTCTGCTCGGAGTGTTCTGCGGACTCTATTCCATCTACTATTCCGCCGTGATGCACCGCATGGTTTGCCTGTATGGAAACATGAAAAATCCGTGGATAAAAAACATCCTTTCGGGCAGCATCGTTGCCGTGTGCGTGTTCCTTTTCCCTCCATTGTGGGGCGAGGGCTACGGCTTCATTGCCGAAGTGCTCAACGGCAAAACTTCCATGATTACCGGCTACAGCCTTTTCTCATCGATGCACGGCGGCCAGACCCTGTTCATCATCCTTGCGGCGGCAATCATTCTGGTGAAACCGTTCGCCACTTCATCAACGAACAGCGGCGGTGGTGTGGCAGGAGACTTCGCCCCCACATTGTTTGCCGGCTGCATCACGGGGTATCTCTTCGCGGCTGTCAGCAACGCGTTCTGCGGCACGCACCTGCCGGTGGCCGATTTTGCCCTCCTCGGCATGGGCGCCGTGATGGCCGGAGCACTCCGTGCCCCGCTCATGGCCATATTTCTGGCCATAGAGATGTCGGGGGCATATCTGCTTATGCTCCCGGTGGTGATCACCGCCACAATCAGTTTCGTAATGGTGCATCTGCCGCACGATATGAGCCGGCTTGTCTGGTTCTACCGCAACCGTCAGCAGCCGTAGAGCATCGAATCAAGCAGCAGCGGCACAAGCTCAGGTGCAACTCCGCGCTGCGTGAGCACAGCCATGTCATGCCGCAAATCGGCCTGCAGACGGGTGTAGGCATCCCGTTCCGAGAGTTTCTCGTCCTTCTGTCGCAACATGTCAATATAAGTGCGGTAATAGTTGCGCGCCTCAAGCATCTTCCCCTCCACGAGCGCCAGATGGCCTGCATTAAGGCAGTCGGACGGGAGGATATTGCCGCTCGTGAAGATCCGTTCATAATATTTCCCGCTCTTTTCATAGTCGCCGGAAACAAACAGGCTCCACGCCAACGGGCGTAACGCCTTGCCGGATTTCTCATCGAGATACTCCGCCTTGAAAAACGCCGCCACAGCCTCATCATGGCGTCCCAGCTCAAGCAGACAGCGCCCCATGTTCAATGCCACCGACGGCTTGCCTGAACTGCGGCGGTCAAGTGTCTGCCAGCGCTCAAGAGCCTCTTCATAGCGGCCAAGCGCCATCAGCGTACGTGCCAGGCGGGTCAATGTCCAGTCGCTTCCGGAGTTGAGCATCTCTGCTTTGCCGAAATACTCGGCAGCCGCCTCGTAGTTTCCGAGTTTCTCGTTGGCATATCCGATTTTCTGACACAACTGGTCGTTGCCGGCGGCATCACCCTCATCTTCAAGGATAGCAAAAACCTTCAGCGCCGGTTCATAATATCCATGACTGAAATAGAACTCACCCACCAGCGGCAGAATCTCCATGCTGCCGATAAGTGTCCGCAACGGCTCTATCTCCACCAGATTCATGCCGGTGGCAAACGGGTTGTAGAACTCACCCTTGCGGCGGAACAGCCGGAAGAACCGGTAAAGATTCTGCACCTGTTTGGTGAACATATCCTTGCGGGCGGCATTCACAGACAGCGAGGCTGCCTGCAGCTGTGCAATCTGGTCGCCATGCTCACGGAACTGCTGCATCATAAGGTCGCGCTGCGCTGCAGGCACATGCCTTAGGGTGAACATGAACGAATATTTATCGCTGTCGCAGAACATCGGCGCATTAGCCATGAGGTCGGCCACTGGCTGCATGAGGGCCGAATTGTCGCCCGTGAACTCTGAATAATCGCTATGGAACGGCAGGAACCAGTTGGCAGGTTCGTCGAAAAAGGGGAAGCTTTTCAGATGCGAGAAGGTTCCCATCATCACGTCGCCTCCGGCCTCCTGAATTTCGCTCATCTCCTTGAGTTTGTCGGCCAGTCCGGATTTCGAAAGCTTCTCTATCCATTCGGGATTCTCCTCGAATTCCTCGGGGTCGAACTTGTCGCCATCCATGTTGAGCCGCTTGCTTATGTCGGGACGCAGTTTCAGCATCTCCGGCACAATCTCGTCGCGTATCTTGCGGGCTATGCGCTCGGTGTCGATTGTCTTGGCCAGTTCGAGATAGGCGAAACGCAGGTCCTTTGCGAAGTCAAGCCGTTCGGTAAGGGCGGCCAGACGGTTGAGAAGTTTTTTCGAATAGCTGCGTCTGCGTCCGCGGTGCAGCAACAGGAGCAGTCCGATCATGGCCGCAGCCGAAACGGTGTCGTTCTTGTCGTCATACGCCAGCGCAAGCAGCTGCACACGGCATTCGTCAAGAAATTCGAAACCTCCGAGAGTGAGCGCCCACACCACATGAGCCCGGAAATAGGAAGGCAATGCAGTTGATGTCAGCGCCTGCGTGATGGCGTCGGCATCGGCGGCCGAGAGCGGATGAGTGGTCCATATACGGTTGAAAATCCGGCGTTCAAGCGCCTCGCGCTCAGTCAGATTTTCCTGATATTTAACGGAATGCGCGTTGTTCTGGGCAAAACCGAACATTGAGCCGTCGGCAAAAATCCGCCCGTAGGACTGAAGCAGCGAGGCTATGGTGTCGGCTTTCTGCAACTGCTCATATCGCAGGGTGTTGTAATAGATTGTAGGGGTGTCCGGACGCTTCATGTCGCGTTCGAGCCGGTCCACACGGTCGAGCACATCGCGCCCGAAGGCATGCATCATGTCGGCACGCGAGGGGTCGTCGGCACCCTGCACCACATAATGCAGCATGCGCTTGTAGCCCTCCTCGGCCTGTTCAAGTTCTGCGGCAATGGCATGGTTTCCCATCCCCACCGCCAGCGAACGGGCCTGAGTGAAAGCATCGTAAAGTTGTCCGGATTCAACCGAACCATATATTTTGCGCCTCGTATGGGCGAATGTCTTCGTATCCATGAAAAATGTTTATAGATATATTAACACCTCTTACCATACAAAAATCTTGCCAAAAAGACTTAAGAAAGCCTTGATGAGGAGTTGGTGCTCCGTCCGGTGTGCTAAAAAAACGTGAGGAACGCCATGCCATCTGCGGTTCAGCATGATCATTCCCCACGCTTTATCTTATCGTGTCTGTATGCGTTTCATCAGTCTTTCTTTACAGGCACCGAGGAAGTGGTGTGCTGCTTGATGCCGTCGCGTTCAAGCAGGGCATCGATTGTGGCATCCTTGCCGCGGAAGGCACGGTAGAGTTCTGCCGGATGGCGTGTGCCGCCGCGCTCCAGGATGTTGGTGCGGAACTTGTCGGCCGTAGCCTTGTCGAAAATGCCATGCTCCTTGAACTCGGCGAAAGCGTCTGCGTCAAGCACTTCTGCCCACTTATATGAATAATAGCCTGCGGCATAACCTCCGGAGAATATGTGGCTGAAGGTTGTGCCGGTCATAGAGCCTTCCTGCGGCGGGAACAGCTGCACACCGGCCATGGCCTGATTCTCAAAAGCCACGGCATCGTCAACCGGCGCTGTCACAGTGTGCCATGCCATGTCGAGATATCCGAAGCCCAACTGGCGCAGGCATGCATACCCGGCACCGAACTGCGACGATTTGATGATTTTGTCCACAAGTTCCTGCGGAATCTTCTCGCCTGTTTTGTAATGCTTGGCGAACGAGTCAAGGAATTCCTTTTCTGTCAGATAATTCTCATTGAACTGCGACGGAAGCTCCACGAAGTCGCGATATACGCTTGTGCCTGAAAGTGATGCATATTTGCAGCGTGTGAGCAGGCCGTGGAGAGCATGGCCGAACTCATGCAGAAACGTTTCAACCTCGTAGGGTGTGAGCAGCGAGGGTGTGTCGGCGGTAGGTTTGGTGAAGTTCATCACAATCGACACCAGCGGACGCTCGTCGGTGCCATCGGCTGTGACGCACTGGTCCTTGAACCCGGTCATCCATGCGCCGGGGCGCTTGGTCTCCCTGGGGAAGAAGTCGGTGTAGATAATCCCCACAAAGTTTCCGTCGGCATCGGTCACGTCGAAAGCCTTCACATCGGCATGGTAGCCCTCCACCGATTCGTTGCGGGTGAACTGCAGCCCGTAAAGCTTCGTGGCGAGGCCGAACACACCGTCAATCACATTGTCAAGTTCGAAATACGGACGGAGCTGCTCTTCATCGTAGCTGTACTTCTCGTTTTTGAGTTTGTTGGCATAATAGCTGTAATCCCATGCGTTGATGGTGACGGGCTTGCCTTCAAGCTGCGATGCGAATTCGGTGAGTTCGGCAATCTCGCGCTTGTAGGCAGGAGTGTAGGCGTCGCGCAGCTGGTCGAGGAGCTTGTACACATTCTCGGGTGTCTCGGCCATGGTGCGTTTCAGCGACTGCTCAGCATGAGTTTTTGCCCCGAGCAAGCCGGCTATCTGACGGCGCAGCTCGGCAATGCGCTTCATGTTCTCCACGTTTGAATATTCCCCTTTGGTGTTGCGGCCTGTATAAAGGCGATAGAAACGCTCACGCAGGTCGGGGCGCTCGGAATATTTCATGAAAGCCATATAGGTGGGCTGAGCCAGGGTGAACAGGAACTCCCCTTTGCGGCCTTTGGCCTCGGCAAGCTGGGCAGCCTCATCGACGATACCTTTCGGCAGACCTGCAAGATCGGCCGAAGTAAGCCAGATTTCATAAGTGTTGAGCTCCTTGAGCACATTCTGACCGAATTTGTTGGTAAGTTCCGAAAGCTCGGCATTCAGTTTCTTGTACGTCTCGCGGTCGGCGCCCTGCAGTTCGGCACCCGACAGGGCGAATGAATCGTAGGTGCGCTGGAGCAGCATGGCGTCCTCGGCATCCAAATTGAGCTGCGCGCGGTTGTTGTAAACCGTCTTAACGCGGTCCCACAACGCAGAGTTGAGGGTAATTGATGTGGAATAATCGCTCAGTTTGGGAGCCACGCGCATGGAGATTTCCATCATCTCGTTGTCGGCATCGGCCGACAGGAGCGGGTAGAACACGTTGAGCACCCGGTTGAGGTCGGCACCTGCTCGCTCAAGCGCCACGATGGTGTTGTCGAATGTCGGTGCCTCGGGGTTTGAGGTTATCGCATCGATCTCCTTCTGGGCCAAAGCTATGCCGCGGTCGATGGCGGGTTCATAGTCGGCATTTGTTATTTTGCTGAAAGGCACTGTCTTATGCACGGTGGCAAACGGTGCTTCAAGCGGATTCTGTGCTGATGTCATAATGCTTGCGGCTGCTATTGTCAAGCCTGTTAGAAATTTTTTCATTATCGGTTTATTTGTATTTTTCGCGCTGAAACCGAATCCGGCACCTCGCGCCAGTAGTCAATCCAAAATTTAGGTTAGTGAAAACTAACTTATCTCCACAATTATGCACTCACCAATTTGTAGGGACATGCCTTTGGC
>DBFWRP010000496.1:0-1851 GCA_048222005.1 Muribaculaceae bacterium
AAGAATCGGTTCTTTAGGGATATTCGGTAAATCCTCTGAAAGATAAGTTGGGATGTGTCAATGATTTAAGAAAACGTATTCTTTGTTACAGAAACAGAAGAAATAGTCCATTATTCTTAAAAAACATTCGTATCTTTGCTGATACAAGTCGAAAAGGACCTTCCGGATATGAAGCACATAAAGGCAGTTGCCGGATACATATTGATTCTTTCTCTCTGCCTCGTGTGTGCACACCCTGCCCATGCGGAGACACGGCGTATTGCGCTGATACACTCTTTCGAGCCGGGCTATCCGCCTGCTGCGAAGGCTCTGGAACTGTTGCAAAAAGAGTTCAGCCTTCTCGGCTTGGACTGCGATGTACGCGAATACTATCTGGACTGCGACCGCTACATGGAGGAGGCAGAAAACCTCCGTATGGCCGGTTTCGTGGACGACCTCTCTGCCTGGGGAGCCGAGTTGATAGCCGTGCTCGACGACCAGGCTGCCTATGCGCTGATGGCATGCAGACACCCGTTGGCGCATGAAATACCCGTTGTGTTCAGCGGTGTGAACTATCCCAACATATCTCTGCTCCTGCAATACCCCAACATCACGGGCTATGCCGACACGCCCGATTACTTGCGTACCATACGCATGATAGAGAGTATCATGGGAAAGTCGCGCATCTGCCTGATGAACGGACAAGTGTTTCTGGACCGCAAGATATGGCATGCGTTGAATGAGCAGTGTCGTGGGCAGGGGTTCGCCATCGTGACCTCTACCGAGGGTGCTTACTTTGCCGGTTCCTCCTATCACCGTGTGCGCGAGAGGGAGACTATCAGCCCTATACTGAAACGGCAGAACATAGACGTGTTGCTGGACACCACGAAGATTGTGCGCATGACGAGCGACTCCATAGCGATACGCCATCTGATGTGGCTGGGACGCGGCGACAATACGTTGCTGCTCTACACCAAGCGAGACTATACCACCAAGCGTGTGGGCATGCTCTTCGACAATCCCACGTTTCAGACCATCAACGAGGGCTTCGGCTTTGCCGACTACTTGCTGGGAGGATATTTCACTCCACTGGAAAGCCAGATAAGATACATGGCGACCGGTATCAAGGAACGCCTCGAAGGGCGGATGCCCCGGCAGCAGGTGACGGAATGCGCCAAGCAGTACGTGCTGAACTGGCATGTGCTGCAGAAGTATGGCATCCCGCTCGAGAGCATTCCGGCAGAGTACACTGTGATGTATATCCCTTTTTCGGAGCGCTACCGCTATCCTATACTTATCGGTTCCATCTTGGGCGCAGTCTTCGTGCTGACGGTGATAGTCTTGCTCTCCTTCAGCCTGCTGCGCGAACGCAGGCGCAAGCGTGAGGCATTGCGAAACCTCCTCTACGAGCATGAGACCCTCTGCCTGGCCATCGAAGGAAATTCTACCTACGCCTGGCGACTGGAGGGAGATTCCGTGTCCTGCGACTCGCAGTTTTGCGAGCTTATTCATCATTGCCCCGGCCGTCTTCTGCTCGATGAAATCACTCCCTACATCCATCCCGACGACTTACCCGCCTTCCGCAAGAACATAGCGGCAAGGCATGAACGCACGCACCACAAGGGGCAGTATCGCTGTAACTTCACCGGCGAGTTCCAGTGGTGGGAGTTCAGCTACAATACCATCCACACCCCCGGACACGCACCCATCATAGCCGGACTGCTGCAGAATATCCAGGAACTGAAAGACCACGAGCAGGAGCTGATAGAATCCCGCGAGCTTGCGGAGCAAGCCGAACTGAAACAGTCGTTCCTCAATAACATGAGTCACGAAATACGCACTCCGCTCAATGCCATTGTCGGCTTCTCGGAC
>DBFWRP010000497.1:0-7149 GCA_048222005.1 Muribaculaceae bacterium
TCCCCACCCTGATATCCATCTACTCCATCACCGGAGCAAAAGTTGCGGAAACCTACGGCACAAGCATGGATTGCTCCCGTCTGCGAGGCCTCTATCTTGTCAAAGCGGGAACAACTGTGACGAAAGCCATTTTCTGACACATAAGGCCGAAAAAACTGAATTTATTTATCCCCTATCTCATACCGGTGCTTGTGAAAACCGTTCACAAGCACTAATTTTACGTGTTGAATCTATCTTTCCCAACATGAATCGCAAGGGAATCCCAACATGGGTACTGCTTAGCGCCGGCTGCGCCACAGTAGGCACCGAATGGAACTACCGCGACGTCTGCAGTCCGTTCACTCGGCTGTATCACATCACTTCCGGTTCTGGATGGCTGATACTGCCCGACCGCAGCATACAGCTAAGTCCTGGACATATGTATGTTGTCCCGGCCTACATGCGCCACACCAACCGGTGCGACAAGGAAATGGGCCACTATTACCTTCACGTTTACGAACACGACAACGGCGACCCTCTGCTCCTCACCGACAACTGGCGCTTTCCTGACGAACTGCCGTGCAACACCATGTGCGAAGGCGCCTTCCGGCAGCTTGTCGATGCCAATCCGGATGTTTCGCTGTACAACACCAATCCGAAGCACTATGACACGAAGATGTCGTTCACAGGGATGCTGGAACGCAGCGAAAGGATTCCGATGCCGGCCCGACTGTTCAACAATGCACTCATATCAATAATAATGTCACAATGGGTCATGGCGGGGACGCATATCGGGGAAATAGGAAGCAAACGGGTGGCACGCGCACGGTCGTTTATCAGCAAACATCTGAACGAAAACATATCTCTCGACAGGCTCGCCGAGACCCTGCGGATGTCGAAACATCATTTCTGCCATCTGTTCAAAGCCGAAACCGGCCAGACCCCGGTTAACTACATCCGCTTTCTGCGCATGCGCAAGGCCCAGATGGAACTCACCCATACCGACAGACTGGTAAAGGAAATTGCCTTCTCGCTGGGATACGAAGACTGCAATTATTTTATCCGCACGTTCAAAAAAGAGACCGGTATGACCCCGTCAACCTACCGCCGCCACATCCTTATGCAAAATGACAGCAATCCCACACCGCAGGCAGGCAGATAAGCCGCCGGATGGTGTGGGATGGCTATTTATCGGGGACAAGCCCGCTGGAAGCGGAGCACGTCAGATAGACATTTCGCCGCACATGGGGTGCAGCATGCTTTTGGCCACCTGAACGGAGCTCATGCCTGTGCCGAACAGGAACATCATTTTGGTCAGGGCAGCCTCGGTGGTGAGGTCATGTCCGGAAATAACGCCCGCGTTCTCGAGCACGTTGCCCGTGTAGTAGCGCGTCTGGTGCACACTGCCGTTGGGGCACTGCGTGACATTCACCACCACAATGCCCGCGGCCACCGCCTCCTGCACCACCTCGGCGAACCAGGGGACCGAAGGCACATTGCCGGCGCCATACGTTTTGAGCACCACCCCTTTCACGCCGGGCATTGAGAGCTGCCGGTGAAGCACCTCGCGCGTGATGCCCGGATAGACGTAGACCACAATCACACCGTCGCTCATGCCGGAGTTCAGCCTGAACGGACGCCGCCCGCGCAGACGCCACAGCGCATCGTGGTTGAAATGGATGGAGAGCCCTATCTTGGCCAGCGAGGGATAGTTGTTGCTCTTGAAGGCATTGAAATTGTCGGCACTCATCTTGGTGGAGCGGTTGCCGCGCCACAGATAATTCTCAAACAGGATGGCCACCTCCTGCACCATAGGTTCTCCGCTCACGATGTCGGTGGCGGCGGCAATCTGCAGTGCGGTTATGAGGTTTTCCTCGCCGTCGGTGCGCACTTCCCCCACCGGGAGCTGTGAGCCGGTGATGATCACCGGCTTGCTCAGGTTCTCAAGCATGAAGCTGAGCGCCGAGGCGGTGTAGGCCATGGTGTCGGTGCCGTGGAGCACCACAAAACCGTCGAAATCGGCATAATACCGCCCTATATAGCCGGCAATCTGCTGCCAGTGAGCCGGATTGATGTCGCTCGAATCGATGGGATGCTCGAACTGTATGTGCTCGATATCGTAGTCGAGCATCTTGATCTTGGGCACATTGTCAATAAGGTGGTTGAAATCGAACGGCTTGAGGGTCTTTGTTTCAGGGTCCTCAATCATTCCGATAGTTCCACCGGTGTAGATGATCAGTATGCGGGGACGTTGACTACTCATCGGCAAAATCAGATTTAGGTTAGGTTTATGAGAGAAAGACAAGGGCATATGGCCCTGTGTTTTTTTACTGGCGGTGTCTTATTTCACCTGGGCGCCCGGGGCCACGGGACCAGTCGGACCCATCACCACCAGCGAGCCGTCGGCATTCTCGGCCGACAGGATCATACCCTGCGACTCCACACCCTTGAGCTTGCGGGGAGCGAAGTTGGCCACGAAGCACACCTGCTTGCCCACAAGGTCGGCGGGGTCGTAGTATTTGGCAATGCCGCTCACGATGGTGCGGCCGTCGGGGGTGCCATCGTCAATGAGGAACTGGAGCAGCTTGTCGGCCTTTGGCACGCGCTTGCACTCCTTCACTGTGCCCACACGCAGGTCGAGCTTCAGAAAATCGTCGAACGCCACTTCGGGCTGAACCGGAGCAGGCTGCCAGTTTTTCAGTTCATTCTCTTTCTTGATGCGGGCAAGGCGGTCGAGCTGAGCCTGCACGGCATCGTCCTCGATCTTATCGAACAGGAGTTCGGCCTCGCCGAGCTGTGTGCCTTCGGCCATGATGTCGGCGCGCCCCAGATCGGACCACTTCATGCTGTCAAGACGGAGCATGCGGCTCAGGCGTCCGGCAGTGAAAGGCAGGAACGGCTCGAAGGCCACGGCAATGTTAGCGCATATCTGCAGCGCCACGTTCAGGATGGTGCCCACACGGGTCATGTCGGTCTTGGCCACCTTCCAGGGCTCCGTCTCCTGCAGATATTTGTTGCCGAGACGGGCAATGTTCATGGCCTCCTTCAGAGCCTCACGGAAATGGAAGGTCTCGAGGTTGGCCGTAAGGGCGTCGCGCAGAGCGGCGAGTTCGGCGAGAGCCTGCGTGTCCACAGGCTGCAGCTCGCCTGCGGCAGGCACCGCCCCATTGAAATATTTATGGGTGAGCACGACGGCACGGTTGACGAAGTTGCCCAGGATGGCCACGAGTTCCGAGTTGTTGCGGCTCTGGAAGTCGCGCCATGTAAAGTCGTTATCCTTGGTTTCCGGTGCGTTGGCCGTGAGCACGTAGCGGAGCACGTCCTGCTTGCCGGGGAAGTCGCGCAGATATTCGTGCAGCCAGATGGCCCAGTTGCGCGAAGTGGAGATTTTATCACCCTCGAGGTTGAGGAATTCATTGGCAGGCACATTGTCGGGCAACTGGTAATTGTCACCGTAGGCCATGAGCATGGCCGGGAAAATGATGCAGTGGAACACGATGTTGTCCGTGCCGATGAAGTTGATGATGCGTGTCTCGGGGTCTTTCCAGTAGGTTTCCCAGGTGTCGGGCAGCAGCTCCTTTGTGTTGGAGATGTAGCCGATCGGTGCGTCGAACCACACGTAGAGCACCTTGCCGTCGGCTCCCTCAACGGGAACGGGCACACCCCAATCGAGGTCGCGGCTCACGGCACGCGGCTGCAGGCCCAGGTCGATCCACGATTTGCACTGGCCGTAAACGTTGGTTTTCCACTCCTTGTGTCCCTCCAGAATCCAGCGGCTCAGATCGGCCTCGTAGCGGTCGAGGGGGAGATACCAGTGTTTGGTCTCCTTGAGCACGGGGGTATTGCCGGTTATGGCGCTGCGGGGGTTGATGAGGTCGGTGGCGTTGAGGCTCGTGCCGCATGCCTCGCACTGGTCGCCATAGGCGCGGGGATTGTGGCAGTGGGGGCATTCGCCGGTGACATAGCGGTCGGCGAGAAACTGGTTGGCTTTCTCGTCGAAAAGCTGCATGGATGTTTTCTCGACGAACTTCCCTTCATCGTAGAGACGGCGGAAAAATTCGGAAGCGGTGCGGGAATGGATGTCGGAGGTGGTGCGCGAGTAGATGTCGAAACTGATGCCCAGCTCCTCAAACGAATCCTTGATCAGGGTGTGATAGCGGTCGACTATGTCCTGCGGTGTGACACCCTCGGCCTTCGCCTTGATGGTGATGGGCACGCCATGCTCGTCGCTACCGCCGATCATCACCACATCCTCGCCGCGCAGGCGCAGAAAACGGGTGTAGATGTCGGCCGGCACGTAAACTCCGGCAAGATGCCCGATGTGAACCGGGCCGTTTGCATAAGGGAGAGCTGTTGTGACAAGGGTACGTTTAAATTTATGTTCCATTTCCTCGGAGATGTTTTTTCGTAGAGACTGATTTTTTCTTTAAATCGCAAAGTTAACGATTTTTTGCGTAATCATGCAAAGTGCATAAACGCATAAAGTCATTTTTGAAACTACATTACTTTTTCGCCGGCTTATCGCCGCCGGAACACTGCTCGGGACGGCGGGGATTGGGCGGGAACCAGCCCTTGGCCACGCGGTCGCGCTGCTCGGCAATCTCCTTCACCGACCAGAACGACGAGAAGGCAAGCACTCCGAGCAACGTCTGCCACATCACATCCTCCACAAGCACCGAGGCAACGAGAGCGACAACGCCCAGCATGGCGAACCACCAGCGGCACCGCATGCCGAAATAATAATAACCCTTGATTACAAGCGGGTGGAAAAGTCCGATAATCAAAAAAGTGAACAATCCGAGCAGAACGCCCGTGAAATGCAGTGAACCAGTCATTACAGTCGTTTTAGGTAACCGTTCAAATTTATTTTTTCTCCTTGCAATGGCTTTTGTACGAGGCTGCAAGGCGTTTGTGATAGCCTCTGGCCTTGGCTTTCGGACCATTATATTTCAATGCGAACTGGAGCCAGTTGTGTTTTCGCACAGCATCCACCATTCCGGAGTTTTCAATGAAACGGGCAAACAGCTCAAGCTGCGCGCGTTCCGAACTGCTCATCAGTGCCACGAACTGCTGCACGCTGTCGCAGCCGCATTTCCGCCAGTTGAAGCCTCCTATCTGGAACATACCCCAGAAGGTGCTCTGATAGGCCGAAACCGTGTCGATGCTGCAGGCGGCATCAAGGCGTGCCTGCTGGGCAGCCTGATATGAGCCGTAGCGCCGTGCATCGGGACGGCGGAAAATTTCGGGATGAGCCTTCTTGGCCTTCGACAGCGACACGCCGCTGCGCGGGGCGAAGCGGCGGTACATCGTAAGGTCAAAATTAATCAGGGGCTTGCCGGGAGCCCAGAAGCCTTCGTGACGGCGCCCAGTCTCGATGTCAACCACAGCCTTTATGGCGGCAACATCCACATCGAGCATCTGCGCCACCGTTTCGTAATCCTCCTCGGTAAGCCGCGTGTAACGGCTGTCCTGAGCAGAATCATGATGCACGATGGCCGAATCGACCCACGCCTTCGGATTCACCTCCGGCATGGCCTCGAAAGCAACAACAGCTGCGGTGCCGTCATTGCGTGGCTCAGGCGCAGGTTGCTCCTGCGCATGTGCCAGCGAATCGGCAGCACAAACTGAAATGTTCCCGGCCGTCGCAATCACGCCCGGGAACAGTGTAAATATTGCCAACAGCACTATGTGCCGTGTGGAGAGTCTCATTTGCCGGCCACTTTCTCGATGGTACGGCGCAGCTGACCCCAGAAGCGCTCAACGGCGGGAATGTGCATGCGCTCCGAGGGAGAGTGTACATCCCTCAGCGTCGGGCCGAACGACACCATGTCAAGGCCGGGATAGTTCTGCTGGAACAGCGAGCATTCCAGACCTGCATGGATGGCCTTGATGGCCGGGCGCACGCCGTAGAGTTCCTCATAAGCGTCGCTGGCAATCTTCATGATGGGCGAATCGAGGTTGGGAGTCCAAGCGGGATAGCCCTCGCCATGCTCGACGGTGGCACCTGCCAGGGTGAACACGGCCTCAACCTGATTGGCAATGTCGATTTTGCGTGAATCCACGCTCGAACGCTGCGAGGTGGTCACCACAATCTGGCTGTCGGCCTTCATCTTCACCGAAGCGAGGTTGGTGGAGGTCTCAACCAGACCCTCGAGGTCGCGGCTCATCGACATCACTCCGTGAGGAGCACAGTAGAGCGACAGTATGAGATTGCGGCCTGTGGTCTCGTCGACAGTGAATTCCGGACGGTCGGCGCTTTCGAGGCTGAGTTTGAGCGAGGTCTCAAGCCCCTTGTATTCCTTCTCGATATCGGCCACATAATTGTTGAAGGCGATGCGGACATCCTCCTTGCGCGATGTGTGTACGCCGAACAGCACATGAGCAGCACGCGGGATGGCGTTGCGCAGGTTGCCGCCGTCGATTTCGCAGATGGCAACCTCATGCTTCTGCATCATGTTGAACAGGAAGCGCGCCACAAGCTTGTTGGCGTTGGCACGTCCCAGATGTATGTCGCCTCCCGAATGGCCGCCCAGACCGTCGCGCACGTCCATCAGGAAATAATGGAAATCGTTGGGTGCAACCGAGCGGTTATACTTGAATGTGGCCACCGTGTCGATGCCTCCGGCACAGCCCACGAACACTTCGGCATCGTCCTCTGAGTCGAGGTTGATCAGGATGCTGCCTGTGAGCTCGCCTTTCTCAAGATTGTTTGCGCCGGTCATGCCGGTCTCCTCATCCATTGTTATGAGCACTTCGAGCGGACCGTGCACCAGAGTCTCATCAGTCAGGATAGCCAGAGCCGCAGCCACACCTATGCCGTTGTCGGCACCCAGCGTTGTGCCGTCGGCACGTACCCATTCGCCGTCGACGATTGTGGTTATGGGAGTCGTCTCGAAATTGAAATTCTTGTCGTTGCTTTCGCACACCATATCCATGTGGCCCTGCAGAATCACCGTGGGGGCGTTCTCATGCCCGGGAGTTGCAGCCTTGCGCAGAATCACGTTGCCGATTTTGTCGGCATGGGCATCTATGCCATGAGCCTTTGCAAACTCCAGAATGAACTTTCTGATTTTCTCTTCCTTTTTCGACGGACGGGGAATCTTCGTAATCTCATCGAAAATTTCAAACACAGCCTTGGGCTGAAGATCTTTAACTTGCATATCCTGTAAA
>DBFWRP010000498.1:0-2859 GCA_048222005.1 Muribaculaceae bacterium
GGATGCGATAACCTTGAGCTGCACCTGATTCAGAATGTCGGGACGGTTCTTCAGGAATGATATGTAACGCTCCTTGGCGGTGCCGGCTATGATCCGGTTCTTCATCTCGAAGAAAAAAATCTGGCACTGCGCCATGCTCAGGCACCAGTTGGAAAAATCATGATATTCGTTGACAAAACGGTCGTAAATATCCTTTTTTATGCACAGGATTCTTGTGGGGCAGCATGCCTCGATGCTGTAGAACGAACCTTTATTGAAATAATAGGAATGATAGGAGATGAGCAGAGTGCCAGACTGCGAGAAAAAAGCGGTTTTCTCCCTGTCGCCGTTCCAGTACCAGTGTCGAGTAATCCCCTCGATTATGAAATAAATGTCACGGTCAACGTCGCCGGCGTTTATCAGAGCTTCCCCGCGTTCCAGATTCATCACAGTGCCGTTGTCAAGGAATTTATCCATGACCTTCTCGTTGAAAGCATGATTACACTCATCCTTCAACAGATTTATCATCCGGTTTTTCTCCGATTCAGTGAGTCTGTCCATCCGCCGCGGGTTTATTACCCTACAAATATACGCAAAATATTCGGCGAAACATAATAGCGAAGAAACAACAAAACCGGGGCTGTGCCACAAACCTTGAAAACGGCACAGTCCCCGGTGATTCACACTCTCACATTCACACTCTCTCTGAATCCATTGTCGTCACATTCAGAATGCCTTTGTCATTGCAGGGCGGCTGCGGAATTCGGAATCACGCAGTTTGGCGAAAGCTCGGAGGTACTTGCGGATGGACGACACCATCTCCTGCGTTTCCTGAAGCATGTTGACATAGACATACAGAACCGACAACGCCGACGCATCGCCATCGCGGAGATGGTCGTGGGCGCGATGGTACGTGTCCGACACGATATCCTTTATTTCATCGCAGTGACAGCGCAGTTCGCTGATTGCCTCCATATCGCCCGATTTCATAAGAGCCAACGTGTCGTTGAACAATGTGCCTATCCGGGTTCTCATCAGTTCATATTCCTCGGCATAACGCTGTGGCAGGGGGAGGAAATTGTTCTCCACATGCTCTTTGCAGACTTCATTGATGCGACGGAGGTTGTACAGGATGTTCATGCACAGATTATTGCTCAGATAGAACCATGTGCTCTTTTCTATGGCCATCTCGCGTGTGAGGTGACGAAGGCAGAGAGTTTCCTTGCGCCGGGCGTTCTTCAACACGGTTTTCTGTTTTGCAAGACTGGACTCCACCTTGTTGAGCACACCAGCATTCTCCGACATGAATGCCGCGGTTATATCCATGTACTTCTCTTCGGCATAGGACAGGAATTTATACTGCTGTTCGGTGATGTACATCATCATCAGGGGCCATGTCTGGGTCTTGTCCTGCGTAGAGATTATTGCCTGGAACATCGCGTCGCCACTTTCTGCCGTGTTCTTGTTGCGGAACCGGCGGTTGCTCCTTATTATCAGCACTATGGTGAGCACCGCCAGCAGAAGCATCGCCCATTGACCGCCGAAATGCATCAGAGCCACAATCACCCCTGCCCCGATAAATGCGGCGCCCGCGGTGATGAACCATCCGCCGATAACCGAAATGACACCGGTGATGCGGAACACGGCACTTTCACGTCCCCACGAACGGTCGGCCAGCGATGTACCCATAGCCACCATGAACGTAACGAATGTGGTGGAAAGCGGCAGCTTCAGCGAGGTGCCGAGCGCTATGAGCGCACCGGCAAGCACGAGATTCACCGAGCCTCGGATGAGGTCGAATGCCGCCCCCTGGTCCATTATGGTCTCGTCTACATTAAACCGGCGTCCGAACCAGCGGCGCACACGCAACGGAGTGACACGACGCACCCAGGACACCACCGACAGTGTCCATCTCACAAGCCTGCGGGCAATCCTTGAGGAGCCGAACATCTCGTCGCCCCCCTGCTGGCTGCCAAGGCCGATTTCTGTCTTACTGACATTACGCGCTTTCTTTGAGGAAGCAAGCGACACCACCATTATGACACCGGCGCCTATGAGGAAATAGACCGGCGTGTTGGCCGAACCGTTGAGCGATCCCATCATAAACCCGTGGGCATCGCCTCCGCCATTGGCGACATAATCCTGATATGAGGCAAGTCCGCTCAACGGCACTCCGATGAAATTCACGAGGTCGTTGCCCGCGAAAGCCATAGCCAGGGAGAATGTACCCATGAGCACAATCACTTTAAGCACATTCACATGCAGGAAGTGCAGCAACTGCATCAGGACTGTGAAAAAGGCGAAACATCCGGCGATTATCACCGCTGTGTGACTGCTGATCCACGCTTTCACGTCGGGGGTCATGAATGTGAGGTCCTTGGTTCCCTTGATAAGCAGGAAATACACTATGGCTGTGGCACATATGCCGCCGAAGATACCCACTTTCCATGTCAGCCGGCTGCGATAGTTGAACGAGAAGATCATGCGCGACAAGAACTGCACCACCGTGCCGAAAAAGAACGCAATGGCCACCGACAGGAAAATGCCCAGAATCACCGACAAGGCTTTTTCCGTGTTGAGCAGATCGTTGAATCCGAGATCAATACCACCGGCCATCTTTATGATGGCAACCACGAACGTTGCCCCGAGCAGCTCAAACACCATCGACACGGTTGTGGATGTGGGCATCCCAAGCGTATTGAATATGTCAAGCAATATGATGTCGGTAACCATCACTGCCATGAAGATGCAGATCAGGTCGTAAAAAGAAAAATGCTCGGGCCGGAAAATTCCGTGCCGGGCAATGTCCATCATTCCGTTGCTCATGGCCGCGCCGATGAACACGCCGACCGATGCAACAATAAGAATTCGCTTCAATGA
>DBFWRP010000499.1:0-1332 GCA_048222005.1 Muribaculaceae bacterium
GAGGTGGGCGATAGCTATCAACAGTTTCTGCTTAACGTGTGGGACATCGTTTCGCAACATCCTAAAGTGAAGAACAATACGGACATCATGTTCGAACTTGCCAATGAACCGGTCAACATCAAAGGGACCGACGGCGCCTATGGTAGCACCTCCGATGCCTGCTTTGCCAATGCAAAGATTTACTTCCAGTCCATTGTAGACAAGATAAGGAGCCATTGCCGTAATATCATTTGGGTGCCAGGCTTGGCCTACCAGTCGCAGTATGCCGGGTATGCCACCCACCGCATCGAGGGCGATAACATCGGCTTTGCCGTGCACTGCTATCCCGGATGGTATGGCAGCGATGCCGAAAAAGACAGTGGCGAGGGAATCGGCTCTTCCACCGGTGGCGGCTACGAGCCCTTCCAGTGCGGATGGGATACGCAAGTAGGTCCAGTGGCGGCGATTGCCCCCATCATGGTGACGGAAATAGACTGGGCACCTTTGAAATACGATGCCACTTGGGGAAAAAGCATCACAGGCGATGCCGGTGGCAAGGGCTTCGGCGCCAACTTCAAGTATATAGCCGACAATGCGGGAAATGTGTCGTGGCTCTTTTTTACTACAAGAAGCCACGAGCTGGCAGCATTTAAGGACGTGCCGGGGACGGAGGGCAACTATACGTTCCTCAACGACCCCGAAGCCTGCCCGTGGGCAATGTATCATTGGTTCAAGGAGTATGCCGAGGGAGTGACCGTTAATGGCGAACCCGAGAGACTGGAACTGATGGGCGAGCAGGCGACACGCTCGTTGCAGATGGGAGGAATGCACTACCTGAAAGTGAAGGTGGTGTATAAAGACGGCACCTCACGGATGGTGACTGCCGAGGCGACTATCAATAGCTCGGACAAACAAGTGCTGAAGGTGGAGCCGACTGGCAAACTGGTGGCAGTGGCACCAGGCAATGCTACGGTAACGGTGACTTACCGCACAGTAGCGGGAAACAGCATGCAACAGACATTGCAGGTGACGGTGGTTTCGCCTTTTGTGCTGACGGAAGACGTGTTTGACCCTTCAATATGGGAAGAAGGCACCTTTGACGAAACGACCCGCACCTTGGTGACAGGCAAATATGGCTTTGGCGGATGGAAATATCCCGGCGGACTTGACTTGTCGGGCTACCGGAGGCTGACCGTGGAATTGGGCAACGACAACGAGTGCGGTGTCTCTTTCCGCCTTTTTGACAAGAATGACTACTGGACGAAGCCCGCCACCTACGATTTCGGACAGGCACGCAGAGTAGTGGTAGATTTGCAGCAGATGAAAGATGCTGATGGCAATAGGGTAGACCCG
>DBFWRP010000005.1:0-1932 GCA_048222005.1 Muribaculaceae bacterium
TCTTTCAGGATGGTCATATCGATGGCTGTGAAGCCCGGGTCGAAGTAAACAGCCGGAGTGGAGAAAGTGAGCCAATCTTTCGTGGTACAGTAATGATGCACCTGCCTGTCGCCGATGCGGGAGGACCAGTAGAGATAGAACGTGCCGGTCTGTCCGTCGTAAGTGAATTCCGGTGCCCAGGCGTTAGGCGATACGGGGCCGCCGTCGTGTCCGTCCATCAGCATGATTTTCCCGTCGTCGGTACGTGTACCGCCGTTGGCGGCTGTCCAATGAATGAGGTCGTCGGACTCCCAGTGGAACAGGGCAGGATGGTCCCAGCCCCAAGTATGTATGAGATGGAATTTGGTTTTACCATTGTGCGTGACACGGTGCAAATAAGGGTCGCGCAGCCAGACTTCATCGTCGTAAGCATTGAAAACGGGGCGGCTGCCATTGATGTCGGTCCATGTCTTTCCGTCACGGCTATAGGCATAGAACAAGTGCTGTGCGCTGGCTTTGAAATAAGACATGAGGTACACGCTGTCTGTGGCCTTGACCTCCGGCATGGCTTGCCGTCCGGGCATGGGACCGACGGAATATTCCTCTACGGGGATATATTCTGTGTAGCGCAGGCCCGCGTCGATGTATTGGCCTCCGTAGCCTTGGTGGGCATGGATGGCCATGACATTGTCGCTGTTCGGTTTCAGCGTAGCAAGCGCTTTCGGGGTGATGGGTTGCGCCACATAGCGTGTGGTCCATCCTTTGACTTCGTATGCTTTGACACCGTTAAGGTAGACTTCGCAGTCGTCGTCTTGGTAGAGCCAGAGTTGCAAGGCGTTGATTTGTGCCTGCGAAAGGTTGCCGATGGAGAAGTGGCGGCGTATGTAAATATCGGATGTGTTCCACGCGTTCCGTACGAAAGTGTTGGGCGGACCGCCTGCTCCGAAACCGGCTTGTCCTTTGTCCCACCGGCTGTCGTCGAACGACGGGGCATACCAATCGCCGGATGGCGTAACGGTGGTATAACTCCACACCTCGTCGGACGATGTGTCTGCAGCGTCGACCACTACAGTTTGGCGTGAGCGGTTGTGGATGGTGCGCAGGATTTCTTCGCGTACGGAAGCCTGTTCTTCCGGGGCTATCTTGAACACCTTGCGGTCGTAAGTAAGCAGTCCGTTCAGTTCTTGCTCCACGTCGCTCGTCTGCGTATATACGGATGCCCAGATGCCTTGTTCCTGCAATCCTTGCAAGGCGACGGTGTAGGCATTGAACCTTTCGGCCAAAGCCTTGCTGTCCGCTACGGAAGTGTATTCCATGTCGTTGCCTTTCCACAGATGCCCCTCCACTTTGAGGGTGATGCCCCCGTATTCCCCGCATACGGCCACCCGTTCGTTGAGCGGATTGCTTTGGAGCGAAGGCACGGGATAACTATGCTGGTCGATGATGTCGCCGGCCTCGAAGTCCACCCATCCGCTTGCCGCATTGATAAGGCGTGTGTCGTCGGCTTTGCGGATGGCCTCCACGCCACGGCGCGTATGGCTGTCGTTGCCCGAAGCATACTGTCCCCAGCCTTCGTTATAGGCTACCCATACGACGATGCAAGGATGATTTTTCAGCGTGTTGACGATGCGCGTGCACTCATCGTAGAAGTTCTGCCGGATAAACTCCTGGCTGCCGATACTGCCGTTCTCGTCGAAACTCTTGCTCGGCATGTCTTGCCACACGAGCATTCCCATCTTGTCACAGTAATAGTACCAGCGTGCGGGTTCTACCTTGATGTGTTTGCGTATCATGTTCATGCCCAACGATTGTACGACTTCTATGTCGTAGCGCATCCCTTCGTCCGAAGGAGGAGTGAGCAGGCCGTCCGGCCACCATCCTTGGTCGAGCACACCGAATTGGTACAGCGGTTTGTTGTTCAATAGCATGCAGGGATGACCGTCCACCATACCC
>DBFWRP010000050.1:0-9120 GCA_048222005.1 Muribaculaceae bacterium
CAATCCTGAAGGAATATCCGGCCGAACTCATTCCGGTTGAAAAGGATGCAATGCTGCAGGTAATATCCGATGTAAAGGCATTTGCCCCGGCCGAAAACTACGGCCTCATCCTCTGGGGGCACGGAAGCGGATGGCTTGAGAACGGCAAGGAGCAAAAAGGCATGCAACGTTCGTTCGGAGGCCATCAGAACCCCAACGGCGGCCACTGGTGGATGAACACCACCGTGCTGGCCGATGTGCTCGCGAACCAGAACTTCGACTATGTCTACTTCGACTGCTGCTTCATGAGCGGCGTCGAGGTGGCCTACCAGCTACGTCACACCACACCATGCATTGTGGCATCGGCATCGGAACTCCCATCGTGCGGAATGCCGTACGACCGCACCCTGCGCTATCTCATGCCCGACAACCCCGATCTGGTGGCGGCCGCTACCGAGACATTCAGTTACTTCAACGCATTTGAACGCGAGGACCGCACCAATACCATGTCGGTCATCAGCACCGACGGTCTCGACAATCTCGCACAGGTGGTGAAAGGGATATATGCTTCTGCAACTTCCGTGCCCGACCGCACCGCTGTGCAACAATACGTAAACCCCAACGACCGCACAAACTACAACCTCTACTTCGACCTGCGCCACACCGTTGAACAGATTGCCACTCCTGAGCAGATGGCCGATTTCGACGCCGCCATGAGCGCATGCGTGCTCTATGAAGCAGCCACCCCCTACATCTGGGGCGGCATGCTGATCTATGAGGTGAAAGTCGACCACCATTCAGGACTTACAACCTACATCCCCCTGTCAAAAACCGACATGGAGACAAAAAACAACTACACCAACCTTGACTGGGCAACCGAAGTGACCTCCGCGTTGTTTGTAGAATAACCGGGCGCCTCTTCGAAGCCGCCCACATGACACAGCAATCCACGTTTTAACTGTCACGAATGATTAATAATATCCTGCCAAACATCATAGCCCTGCAATCAATGTTCCCCGGAATGAACTCCGGGAAAGGAAGCGCTGCTGCTGCCGAAGCCGGCAAAATCGCCAAAGAGGTAGCCGAGCTAAAATCCATGTCGCTCGAGGACCTTCTGAACCGTCTGGCCGAATCATCGGTCAATTTCGCCATCAATCTGGCCATCGCCATTGTGGTGTTCTATGCCGGCCGATTCATAATCAAAAAAATCTACCGCGTTGTAGCCGCCATATTTGTGCGCCGGGGCATCGACCGGTCGCTCTCCACATTCGTGCTGAGCCTGATCAACATGGTGCTCTACTTCATTCTGATAGTCACTGTAATCGGCATTCTCGGCATAGAGACCACATCATTCCTGGCTCTGTTCGCCTCGGCTGGCGTGGCCGTCGGTATGGCATTGAGCGGCACCCTCCAGAACTTTGCCGGAGGCGTGCTGATTCTGCTGCTGAAGCCCTATAAAATCGGCGACTACATCGAGGCTCAGGGGTATGCCGGAACGGTAAAGGAGATCCAGATTTTCTTCACCGTAATCACCACCTACGACAATAAATCCATCTCCATCCCCAACGGCGGCCTGTCCACCGGCAGCGTGAACAACTGGACGCGCGAGGCTTATCGCCGCGTGTCGTGGACGGTGTCAATCTCCTACGGCGATGATGTCAACGCCGCACGTCAGGCTATTCTCGACATGTTCGAGAACGACACACGTGTGCTCAAACCGGAAGACGACAGCCAAGGACGCCTCACTCCGGTTGTCGCCGAGGACGGCACAACCGAAGCAACCGGCGAGCAAGCCGGAACAGCGAGCGACCAGGAAGCCCCCCGTTCGCTCATGGACCGCCTGCTGCACCGTCACCGCAAAACACGCAAGGCTCTTGCCGAATGGGAAAAGAAACACGATGCCCAGATTCTGACACTTGTGCCAAAGCCCAATTTCACTCCGCGCGTATTCGTCGATGCACTCGCCTCATCGAGCGTTGACCTTACTGTTCGTGCCTGGACAAAGACACAGGACTATTGGGATGTGTTCTACTACTACAACGAGGCATTCTACAACGAGCTGCCCAAGTTCGGCATACACTTCCCGTTCCCGCAACTCGACGTGCATCTCCCAAAACAAACCGAACAGTCAAACGCTAAAACAGTCACTGCCGAGCCATGATGCTCCAGATTCAGAACACCATTGTCACTCTCGATCTTGCCGAAGAATTCTTCTGCTGCGACCTCGAAAAATGCCTTGGGGCATGCTGCATCGAAGGCGATGCCGGAGCTCCCGTAACCATTGATGAAGTGGCAAAAATCGAGGAGGCACTTCCTATTGTCGAACCCGAGATGCTTCCACGCGCCGTTGATGAGGTGCGTCAGAACGGTGTGGCCTACGTGGATCAGGAGGGCGACCTCGTGACCACCATACTTGACGGGCGGAACTGTGCCTTCACCTGCTACGCACCGGGGGGAATCTGCCTCTGCGCCCTCGAAAAAGCATTCCGCGAAGGCAAGACCGGATTCAAGAAGCCGGCATCATGCTCGCTTTATCCGCTCCGCCTCACCACCTACCCCACTTTCACCGCCGTAAACTATCACCGGTGGAAAATATGCCGCGACGCCGTGGCAAACGGGCGGAAAAAGGGAATCCGCCTTTACCAGTTCCTCCGCGGACCGCTAACAGAGCGTTTCGGAAAGGAATGGTACGACGAACTTGCCCAGGCCTGCGAACTTTATCTCTCGCAGAAGGACAGCCTTCAATCATAACCCGTAGACACATACTCCATCACATGGTCGCCCGCATAATCGCCAGCGAATTTCACGGCCGTGGCTATGTGGTTTGGATAGTCAAGCAGCACCACATCAAGGCCAAGGAGCGATTTCACGAGATAGCGATAAAGTATGGAACGGTCCTCGCAATCGCATTTGGGATAATTGAACAGCTCTTCGGCGAAGAACGGCTTTTCGTAGCCGAACTGCTCGGGGTCGGTGGCATACTCAAATCCATTCTGGCAGAAATCGAGAAGGATGTTGGCAGCGTCCTTTTCATTCTTGCCCTCGATGGCTGGACGTAATGAAGATAGCAACCGCTCGGCGAACTCGCTGTCGACCTGTGCGTTGCGTATACGCTGTAATCGCATTGAGGTATGCGGGTGTAGAATTCCATCTTCTGCGTCGGCACTGTGGTCTGCACTGTGGTGCCATAGCGTGGAGCCTTGCGGGTAGCGGATTTACGGGCAGCACCCATACGTGGCATCTGCGCCATGCTCATATCGATTTTACGCTTTGCATCCGGCGCCTCTTTGGGACACATATAGAACGCATACGGTTTGGAAGCCTCTACATCATAGAATCGTGTTCCCCCTTCGGTGACATAAAGACACCCGTAGAGTTGCACCGTAGGCGCCACCATGAGCGACAGGCGTCCGGTATCGGCCACTCGTGCCACACGTGCACGCAGTCCGAGCGAATTGAGCAGGAACTGCCGCATCACCACGCTCTCGTCGCGCCCGGCAAACATCTCGGAAATCTGCTTTACAAGCAGATACAGCGCCCAGTCGTTGTGCAGATCGTTGGCACGGAGCGTGCGCAAATCCTCAAGCAGCGGCTTGTAATCGGAGGAATACAGCGACTCGAAAGCTGCCGTAACAGCCTTTTCATTTACCCCCGAAAGGGTTATGGCATGGTCAAGCCCGTCGCTCACGTAATAGTCTATCCCATAGAAATTGACGCGCTTACGCCCCACTCCTCCGGCATACAGCGGCTCCTGACGGCGGGGCTGCGAGGGCGTAGTGGCCGGTTTGCGGCTAAGCGTAGATACAGTGGTCGCAGGCAATTCATCGCTCTCCATCGGCAGGAGATTGAACTTGATGGCGTTTTCCTGCGCACACATACCCTCTCCGGCCAACAACGCCGGGAGCAGCAACGCAAAAACGGCTTGTCTGAATCTTTTCATGACCTTATCATTCTATAATTACTGTCATGCTCTGCCCCATGGCGGTCACGTTGGCCTTGTAGTCCTCACCCAGGTGCTTCTTGAAGAATTTACGCAGGTCGCTGCCGAAATTCGACAACGTGTAGGTGCGGTTCTTCGCAGCATTCCAGAGAGGCACGTTGATGGAGACGCTGATATATTTGTCGGTGCTCCGGCTCATGTCGTAGATGCCGTGGAAGGCATTGGCCCTCAGCCATTCGTCAAAGGCATCCTTGAAATATTCGCCTGAGGCGGGGCCGTCCTTCAATCCGGCCACACCGGTGTGCATCAGGCAGTTGAAAGCCGACTGTGCGGCAAGCGTCTCGGCATCCTTCTTCTTCGATGCCACCGCCGAGGCCGTCAACGTCACGGTGTTCTCATCACCGCTTACAAACTGTACATCGTCACTGTAATTTTGTGCCACACCCGACAGGGCGCAGCACAAAATCACAGTGACGATGCTGAGAAATCTTGTATATGTCATATATCAGAGCTTGAATCCGCTGAACACGTTCTCCTTCTTGGGAACTGACTTGAATACGATGGTCTGACCACCGTCGACAGCAGCCTTGATTTCCTTGTTGCCTTTCTTGATTTTGGCAGAGGAGATGTCATCGCCGTCAACCGAGTCGATTTCGCATTCACCGATGGCTTTTGTCGACTTACGCCCTGCAATTTCACGGACAATGCACACTTCGAAACGGTCTTTCTCGGCTACACCGTGAGCGGCGCCCAGGCTCATATATACGGAGTTGACCTTGTCACCTTTCACTTCGTTGCATTCGAGAAGAGTGCCATAGAGGGGGAAGGCTTCCTGAATGAAGGGCACAACACTCTTCACGGCGCTGCGGCACACTTTGGTCACGGCCTCGTCGGGGGTGTTGGACGTCTCCATGTTCAGAAGCTCGCCACCATGCTTAAAGGTTTTGGTGAGCACGAGCTTGCCGTCGTTGGGATTGATGGCCTTGAGGGTGTAGGAAAGGAAGCCTCGATTGCAAGGGCATCCTGCGAATCAACGTCGATAAGTTCCACACGGTTTGTATTGGTGATACCTTCCATCACATAGCTGCGGAGCTGTTCGGCCGCGCTGAACGGGATGTTGGCGGGACGCCAGAAATAATCGATCAGAACGTTAGAAGTGTGTCGCCACGTCACGCGGCAACTCCCGACCAAATACATCCCCATGCAACACAAAAGGAGGCTGCGCCATTCTCAGGCACAGCCTCCTCACGTTTCAACTATTTATTTATGAGAGCCTTAGTACCCAGTATCACTACTCGATAAAAAGGACGAGGGATGTTAAGTTACCGAGGCACCTCAAGGCATCCAGCCCCACGCGCCCCTGTTTGGTTCTTTATATGTATAACAATATAACGGGCCGCTCGTTGAATGCCACTGCACTAAAAGTGTTTAAATAGTGTTTAAGCCCCAGGGAGGCACACACACCGCAGCGGGGCGCTCTCAGCGCACATAGAACCGGCCGGTGACATCATCACGGCGCACGCGGCCGTCGTCGAGCATGCGGCGGAGATGCAGCGCCACATCAGCCTGACTCACATGCAGCCGGGCAGACAGTTCGGCCATAGTCATCCCATCCTGCGCGTTGCCGAGAGCATATGCGAGCATCGCGCCGTACTCTCCGGAATCATCACGACGCCCTGCATGCCCGGCCCTGTGGCGGGCGGCATCCCTGCACACGTCGCACTTGCCGCACTCGTGTTCAGGAGTCTCGCCGAAGTAGCGCAACAAAGTTGACACACGGCATGCACTGCCATCGAACAGGAAACGCTTCATGGCCGAAATCCGCACCTCCATCTGCCGGCGCCGCTCCTCGTACACCTTTACTGGAAACACCAGATGACGCGAATCGTCGCGCGAACGTGTGAACAACACGTAAGGCGTGGTTTTCCGTGGCACATAGCTTATCACCTTCATACGACCCAGCTTGAGCAGATTCTCGTAGACAGTTCGCTCGGTGAGATCGAGGCCGGAAGCTATTAGCGACTCGCTCACATGCTCGTAATCGGCGAAGATGCCCGTATAGCTCCGTAGCACAGCCTGAAACACGCGCTCGCACTCCGCATCCAGGCGCAGCGAATAAAGCTCGTTGCGGTTCATCAGCACCATAAGGCGCGACCGCGTGGAAATCTCCTCTATATATTCAATGTAGCCGCACTGTGTCAGGATTTTCAACGCACTCCGCGCCGGAGCGGGCTGCAGGCCGTAACGTTCACAGAATTTGTCGAAATTAAACTCCCGGAGCAACTGAAACCCCTCACCCATTGCCACGTTGTTGAACACGCACACGCGGTCGTAGATCTGTCGGATGTAATCCTTGGGCGGAAAGGAATCGTTGAGGCGCCGTGTAAGCACCCCTTTGTCGGAATCAGACACCAACGCCACGGCATACGATTCCTTGCCGTCGCGGCCGGCACGCCCAGCCTCCTGATAATACTCCTCAAGCGATGTCGGCGCATCAAAATGCACCACAATGCGCACATCCGGCTTGTCTATACCCATGCCGAAAGCAGTGGTGGCCACCATGATGCGCGTTTGGTCTGTCTTCCAGCGGTTCTGGCGCTCGTCCTTCTCCTCAGGGAGGAGTCCCGCATGATAATATTCAGCCGTTATGCCGGCCGCACACAGCGCGTCGGCCAGAGCCTTTGCGCGTTTACGCGAGCGCACATACACGATGCCGCAGCCGGGCACACGCTGAAGTATGTGTACAAGCTGCTCCTCCTTCAGCGAGCAGTAGCGTGCCACATAACTGATGTTGGTGCGGTTGAAGCTGAGACGGAACACGCTGTGGCCGCCCCGGAATCCGAGTTGTGCAGCTATGTCGGCCACCACATCCGGCGTGGCCGATGCCGTCAGGGCCAACACAGGCGCATCCGGAAACTGCCTGCGCAACGTTATGATCTGCAGATAGGATGGCCTGAAATCATAGCCCCACTGCGATATGCAGTGAGCCTCATCGACCACAATGAACTTCACCGGCAAATGTGACAGTTCGCCCACGAAACTTTTGCTTTGCAGCTTTTCGGGCGACACGTACAGGATGCGCGCCTTCCCCAGGCGGCATTTGTCGAGAATCAGGCGGTTTTCGCGTGGCGTCAGGCCGCTGTGCATGAAAAATGCCGTTATGCCGTGCGTCCGGAGGTTATCCACCTGGTCCTTCATCAGCGAAATAAGGGGCGTCACCACGATGGTAAGGCCGTCGATAAGCATCGCCGGAACCTGAAAGGTGATGGATTTCCCACCGCCGGTGGCCATCAGGCCAAGGGTGTCGTGTCCGTCCAGCACCGACCGGATTATCTCGGCCTGCATCGGACGGAATGCATCATAGCCCCAGTGCTTTTTAAGCACACGGAGCATCGTCGACATTATATCGCCGGATAAATCGGGATTCATGGGTGTGGTGTAAGCGAATGCGTCAACCTGCCAGCGGGGAGGTCAGGCTTTGTCCACATCCTTCATGTGGATTTCCTTGATTTGCAGCTGGATGGTGTTTATGCTGCCACTGCCGCGATGCTTGCTGTCCTCGATGGTGTAGCATATGTCGAAACGGCCGCCTGCATGAATGCGGTCGAACAGCTCCGACTTGTTGAACGCAATACCGTTAATCACCTTTCCGGATGTGTCGTCGACCAGCTCGAGCTTTATGTGCTCCATCTGCCGCCCCACAAGCTTGCTCGTTCCGAAGTCCATGACGTTTCGGGTGCAGAACACCGGCTTCTGGTTGCCAGGCCCGAACGGATTGAACCTGCGCAGGGTGGCCAGAAATTCAGGAGTCAGTTCAGAGAAGGTGAGGAACGCATCTATTTCAAGCTGCGGTGAAAGCTGCGAGGGGAGGATATTGTCGGCCACATACTGTTCGAAGCGCCTTGTGAATTCGGGGATGTTCTCCTCTTTCAGCGACAGACCTACGGCGTAGGTATGGCCTCCGAAATTCTCAAGCAGATCGCGGGTTGAATCGATTGCGCTGTAGATATCGAACCCCTGCACCGAACGGGACGAGCCCGTGGCCAGGCCGTTCACAAGCGTGAGCACCACGGCGGGCTTGTAATAAAGCTCTGTAAGGCGCGAGGCGACTATTCCGATTATACCCTTGTGCCAGTCCTTGTTGAAAATCACAATGGTTTTCTTGTCGCTCTCAGCTTCATGGCGCTTGGAAAGGATGGCATTGGCCTCCTCGGTGATGCGCTTGTCAAGCTCCTTGCGGTCGCGGTTGTACTGGTCGATGTCCTTGGCACGCTCATAAGCGTCGGCGATGTCGCGCGACACAAGCAGGTCGACCGCAGCCTTGCCACTCTGCATTCGTCCGGAAGCATTGATGCGCGGACCTATCTTGAAAATCACGTCAGAAATTGTGATTTCGCGGTTGGTGAGGTTGCAGATGCGGATAATGGCACGCAAACCCATGTTTGGATTGGTGTTGAGACGACGCAGACCGTAGTAGGCCATCACGCGGTTCTCGTCGACCATCGGCACAATGTCGGCGGCGATAGATACAGCCACCAGATCAAGCATCCCCTCCAGTTCCCCCTGGGCAATGCCGTTGCTCTGGGCAAACGCCTGCATGAACTTGAATCCCACGCCGCACCCCGACAGATGAGGACACGGATAGGTGGAACCCGGCATCTTCGGATTCAGGATGGCCACAGCCTGAGGAAGCTCCTCATCAGGCACATGATGGTCACAGATGATGAAGTCGATGCCATGCTCGCGTGCATGGGCAATCTCCTCGTTGGCCTTGATGCCGCAGTCGAGGATGATGACGAGTTTGACGCCCTGACCGGCAAAATCGTCGATAATCTCGCTCGAAATTCCATACCCCTCTTCATAGCGGGTGGGGATGAAATAGTCGATGTTCGAATAGAAGTTGCTCAGATACTTGTAGACCAGCGCGACGGCAGTTGTGCCGTCAACGTCGTAGTCGCCGTAAACCATGATCTTCTCTTTGGCCCCCATGGCACGGTTGAGCCGTTCCACAGCCTTGCCCATGTCGGGCATAAGGTAAGGGTCGTGAAGGTTCTTCAGCCTCGGATTAAAAAACCTGTCGGCCTCCTCCACCGAAGTCACGCCGCGCTGCACAAGCAGCTGGCTCACAGGCGGACACGACGCATAGCGTTGCGCCAGCGCCGTCTCTATCTTCTGTTCTTCTTGTGTCAGGGGTAAATAAT
>DBFWRP010000500.1:0-20990 GCA_048222005.1 Muribaculaceae bacterium
TGTCCGAAGAAATTACTACTTTTGCCCATTGGTTAATTTAGTTTTTGGCGAAACAAAAGTAACCATTTAGGGCTGGCTCCTGCAAATGGAATCAGCCCTAATTTTTCTGCCACCCTCTAAGGTTTAGCGGACACCAATAAATAGGTATAAAAGGGTCGGTACCCATGAGGCTCACGAATTTCTGAGCCGCTGCCTGTATGATGCGCTGCTCCACACAGTGACGGATAATCCATGAGACGGGCCGGATGAAAAGCCGGCGCACGGGTCCCACACATATTGTGCAGGCTATCATCCGGCAGAGCTTGGCTCCGTGCTTGGCAAGGAACCGCATCTGCTCTTCTTTGGTGAATGCCGCCATCTGCTCTGCCGTGACATCCATTGAAAGATATGTCCGGGCAAACTGTATCTGCCCGGACATATACGGTCGTTTGAGTGTCACACGCAGTTTTACGGGGCGTTTCCTGAACGGAAGCCTGAATTCCTTGAGCGGAATGGATATGCCTATGTTCAGCAGCGCGTCGGCAGCCTCGCGCTGTATGGCCCTTTCTAACGTGCTGTCCATGCCTTATCCTGCGGTTTCGGTTTCTGCCGGAAGCAGCCATCCGGCTTCCTCTTTCCACCCTTCGGGCAGCGCATCGCTTGCGAACACGCCATAAGGAGGGATCTTGGCCGCCGTAGGCATGGCGACCTTGAGCTCTACCTCAATCTTGGCTGTCTCGGTCAGAGTGAGTTTGCCGGCGAGGTCTGAAAGCAGGGTGGCGTTGGGTATAAGGATGGATTGTCCGGATACAAGGGCAAGCTCCCACGGGCCTTCCATGACCATTGCGGCCCTCGGTGCGGTCCATCCTGTCACTTTCTCGCCGGTTTTATGAAGCTTGCCGCCGAGAAGCTGCTGAAGGCTCTCGAAATTCAACTGGATCATGTCGAATTTGGGCGCTATCTTCCCGTTGGACTGGGGAATGACAAGAACGGGTGCGCCGGGTACCTGCTCGGCCTCTATGTCGGCGGATTCGGGTTTGGTGCCACCCATGTCGAATGAGTTCTTGGCTATGTAGCCAACCTCCTGTCCTTTGTACCTGACGGCTCCTATGCCGTACATGAAGTCTTTATTCATTTTTATGCAGTTTTGCGGTTATGAAAATGGTTGTGATCGCTCCGAGTGCCAATCCGGAAATGAATGCGGTCATCAGCAGCCATGTCGGATACGGTCTCTCTTTGCTCTCTGTTTTTGCCGTTTCCCGGCTCTGATTCTCAAGGGCGTCCCTCGCCGTATGGTACAGGCTCTCGTAGTAGTCTACCTTGCGGGCCAAGCTGTCGCAGGTGCCGGTGACATATATCGTGTCGCCCCGTATTGATACTTCGGCGTGGGCCTGCCCGCTCTTGCGGTGATATGTGGCGCCCTGCGGAAGTTTAAGGAGGCTGTCCACGGATATCGTCATCTCCACCCGGCTCTCCGGCACAGTTTCCGTCTGCATTATCCGGGTTATCGACTGAACCGTGTCGCGGATCACTACGGTCTGAACCGTCTGCGTCTGTTCCGCCTGAGTCTTTTTTGTTGTTGCGCAGCTTGCGAAGCACAACGCAATCGTCAGCATGAGGACAGTTATTGGCAGACTCGACAGCACGGGACAGCCGCGACAGCGCCCTTTTGGTGGAGGCGAGTTCTTTTTGGATCGAGGCCATGAGTCCCTCGGTCGCCGATAGTTTTTCTCTGGTTGCATGAAGTTCCTCTTTTAATGGTTTTACGATGTTCTCCACCAGAATCCGGGTCGCATTCTCGGTGTTAGTGATATGTACGGTCTCGGCTTCGGCCTTTGCCTTTTCGGCATCGGCGTTGGCTTTACGCACAGTCGCCCTCATGGTTGCGACAGCCACTATAAGCGCCACGACGCCACCGCCGAGAAGTATGTTGAGGATTTCGCTGAAGGACATCGCTGAGTTTGGTTTGATTGGTTGTTACTGGGTTATGCCTATTGACTCGAGCCACTTCTGGACATCGAAACTCGGACAGGCCTTAGCGGCCACTTCGTTGTGACCGATGATGCGGACTCCGGGGAACCGCTTATGGAAATCCTTGACATAGGCTTCCATCGACTTAAGCTGTGCCGACGTGCGGGTGTCCTTGGGTTTCATGGATCTATCGAGGCCGCCGGCATATACGACATGGCGGCTCACGGAGTTGTAGCCTTTGGCTCCATTGGTGATTTCCCACGGATCCACGTTGGCATCCTCGTTGTTGCCGACAAGACGCTCCACAGTGCCGTCGAGGTGGATTATATCGGTATAGCCGACCTGTTTCCACCCTCGACCGCCCTTGGACACCGGGGAGAGGTGCATCCGCCGGATGTCAGCGGCTGTCACCTCACGCCCCTCGGGTGTCGCGGTGCAATGGAGTACAAGATACTGGAGCGTTGCCATGATTATTTGCCGGTTTCAGAGGCGCCTCCGCCCTGGGTGGTGCCACCTGTTGATGATTCTGTAGGTGCCTTGAACTTGGGCGTGGTGCGGAAGTCTGCAACGATGAATTCCTCGCCGAAGGCGATGTTGGTGTCGGCCTTCATGAGGATCTTGCAGAAGTAAAGCTCGCTGGCGTTGGAAACTTTATCGACCTGAATCACGCTCTCGTCGTTCTGGAGGTTGACAGCGGCGAAGAAGTTGCCGTCGGCGTCCGGCGAGCAGAGGGTGGCGACGATAACGCCGTCGGGCCAGGCTGCCACGGTCTCGATGGTGATACCCTTGTAGCGCATACGGTTGACCTCGGTCTCGCTGGCGTTCTTGGACTCTCGCTCGGTCAGCTCGTCATCGTACTTGTCGAAGTCATCGACGCTCATGATGATGCGTAGGCCCGGGTTGGTACGCATCGCCTTGGGGATGGCGGCGCGGACGGCCTTCAGCTTCTTGGTCATGGTGTCGGCCTTGGACACATCCACCAGGACATAGTCCGTAGCTTTGGCGGCCTGGGTGAGGATGCCATTCATGAGCTTGGTGTCGTCATTGCCGTCGGCATATTCGCCGTTGACGAAGTGATCGCCGAGCTCGAACTGCACCTGCTTGCTCAGGGCGTCGAGCAGCTCGTTCTGGACCTCAGGGGGGAGCTGGGCAAACACAAGGTTGCCCTTGGGCTGCCACTTACGCCAGATTTGCTCGAAGGCGCGGGGATTGAATACGGTAAACGCCATGAAGTCATGGGGCTCCAGTGTCTGATCTGAATAGCTGAAGTCGCCCTTGCTGTCGGTGACCTGCGGGTCCTCCTTGCGCTTCTGGAGCATCTTGCCGGTCTTCAGACGGGGTATGCTGATTTTCTTTTCCACGCCGGGGATGACGTGAATAAGGCCTTTCTCCACAAGCTCATTGCTTGTGGAGGCTACGGTAAGGATTCTTTCGAGTACCTCGCCGTTGTAATTGGTGTTGTCTACTCTGATTGCCATGTCGGTATGTTTTTTGATTGTTTACTTTTTGAGGTTTGCGCGAATCTCCTCCATGCGGAGTTCCCACGGGCTCTTGGCCGGAACATCTTCGGACGGCTCGGACTGGATGGTCGCACTGAGCTTTACGGCCGGCGAGATGGCGTCGAGTGTAGCGTTGAGGTCTTCGATTCCGAGCTTCTTGCCCATGTCGATGAAGTGCTGTTTCTTGTCAGTCGGAATCTTCTTGGCGGTGACGGCCGCCTCGACGGCTGCTGTGAGCTGCGCGAGCTTGAGCTGTTCGTTCTCTGCACGCATCCTGTCGGATTCCTCTTTGGCACCCTTCAGTTCGGCGAGCTTGGCATTGACTGCCGCCACGTCTGCCGTTTCCGATAAGCCCAGTTGCAGGGCAAGTGTCTTGATGTCCATTTGGGGATTGTTGTTTGGTTTATGATTCAGCCGGCAAAGGGGGTAATCGCCGCCGTCGCCGAGAGTTATTAACTTTCCGTCTTTATACAGCCTGATGGCGTCGTTGTTGGCGCCTATGTCCACAAGCGACACTTCATGCAGCTGTGATTTGGTTACCGTGGGGAAGCGTTGTCCGGCGACTATATGTTCGGGAGCATCGCTGGTTTCAATGACATTGAAACCTATGCTTACCATTCGGAGCGACCCGAATTCCCATTGCTTCTTGCATTGGCGCGACAGTTCGGTTGCCTCGTCAAATACGAGCTCTCCGGTTATCTCGCCGTTCTCTCTCTTAAGGTCCTTGATCACACCGATGACCTGGCCGCGGTTGTGCATATACAGCAGTATCGGGTTGCGCTCGTACTGCTCCATGTCCACGCCCTCGGTAAGGACGCGGTAACCATAGCTGTTGAGCGTGTTGTTTGTAAGTCTTACTCTGTTGCCCATGTGATGTGCGATAATGATTTCGCTGCAAAATTCAGCGTTAATCGCCTTACATCCAAAAAAGTGTGCAACGGTTGCACACTTGTATGCAATGGTTGCACACTTTTTTTGCGGACACCGTATTTTACGCCACCTTTGCGCCAAATTCAATCGCATATTATCACATTCAGATATGGCTACAAAGCATGAAAACGAAAAAAAGAAGTCCCTCGCCAGGGCTTTGTTTCTCTCCGGCATGGAGATGACCGAGATTGCCGACAAGGTGGATGTCTCCCGCGTCACCATCTCCAAATGGTGTGCCGCCGACGGATGGAAGGAAGCCCGTGCCGCAAAAAGCATCACGCGCCCGGAGCTTGTCAACAAGCTGCTCATGACCATCGACAAACTCATCGAGCAGGTGAATGCCTCCGATGATATTGCGGCGACTGCCGGCCTTGCCGACAAGTTGTCGAAACTGTCGGCCGTCATAGAGAAACTCGACAAGAAGGCCAATGTCATTGACGCAATCGAGGTCTTCATGGCTTTCTCCCGGTGGCTTGAGTATAGGGCGGCTACCGACCCGGAAGTCACGCCGGAACTTATAAAGGCCACCAACAAGTACCAGGACAAGTATATCATAGAGTCCATGGGCTCCAATCAGCTGAAGTGATATGGCATCCGCAGCTGAGATTAAGAAAGCATACGAGGAATGGAAGGAACATTGTAAGAAAGTCCAGTCTATGACTAAAGTCTCTATGGAAGTATCCAAAGAGACTCCAGCACAACGTGATAAGCGTATAAAATATCTGCTATCTAATTATGATGCATACTGTGAATACTATTTTCCCCACTATCTCACTCTCCGAGATAAAACCACAGGGGAATTAATTCGTATTGTGCATAACGCGCCATTCCATTCAAAAGCAGCTAAATTGATACGCGATAACGCTAATTTAAAAGCAGTTTTTCAATGGCCACGTTTTCATGCGAAGTCCACACATATAGGGGTTTTTATTCCCATTTGGTTAATGACTCAAGCACAGCCACTGATTCATTTTATGATTACTGTGAGTTGTGCAGAGAACAGTGCCAAACGATTATTGGGAGATCTTCAGGCAGAACTGGAATTCAATCAAAGATTAATTGCTGATTTTGGCAAATTTAAGAATATCGGTTCATGGACCGAAGGCGAGTTTACGACCACTAAGGGGATAAAATTCCTCGCACTCGGACGTGGCCAAACTCCTCGCGGACTCAGAGATAGAGAAAACCGACCTGACTATATTCACATTGATGACATTGATGAGGACAGGCGTTGTTTAAACCAACGTCTTATAAAAGAAGATGTAGAATGGGTATGGTCAGCCTTATACGGGACACTGGATGCAGGTCGTGGCAGATTCATAATTGTAGGCAATTTAATTTCCAAATGCTCTGTACTTGCATCCCTCTCTAAAAACAAGAAGATGCACGTTTCCATAATTAAGGCCGTGGATAAGGACGGTAATCCCGCTTGGAAGGAAAAATGGACTAAAGAAGAGGCAAAGGATTATGCTGATACCGTCGGATACCGAATGTGGCAAAAGGAGATGATGCACAACCCCATCATCGACGGCTCTATCTTCCGCCATGAATGGATACGCTACAAGCGTCTGCCAAAGCTGGAGAAGTACGACATGCTCGTGTGCTATACCGACCCCTCCTTTAAATCGACCACCGCCAACGACTACAAGGCATGCCGCCTGTGGGGCAAGATCGGAACCGAGCTGCATCTTATAGACTGCTATGTCCGCCAGGACACAGTATCCGGCATGGTGCGGTGGCTTTATGACCTCTATGAGCGGACCCGCGACCGTGTGTCCATTTCATTCTTCATGGAGGCGAATTTCATGCAGGATATAATTCTGGACGAGTTTGCCGCCGAAGGGAACATCAGAGGCTATCAGCTTCCGATTCTTCCGGACAAACGCAGTAAGCCGGAGAAAATTCAACGCATCGAGGCTGTTTCGCCTCTTTGGGAACGCGGTTTTGTATTCTACAACGAGGCGCTCAAGGATTCTCCCGACATGCAGGTCGGCATTGAACAGACACTCGCTCTCGAGCGGGGTTCCCGCGTCCATGACGATGCACCGGACGCCGACGAGGGTGCTATATGGTTCCTGCAGCGCAATTCCAGACAGGAGATTTTCAAACCGGTGGCGATTCCGCGTCGCTCACCTAAAAATATGTGGTGATTATGTTTATTGACGAAGAGGATTACCGGGTTGTCATCGGCGAGGCTGCCCTGAAAGTGATATCGCAGTCTTCGCCTGAGAATATTGCCAATGCCGAGGCTGAGGCCATGGAAGAGATTGCTGGCTATCTACGCCCGGTATATGATACCGATGCCGTTTTCTCGGCTTCGGACTATGACCGAAACCGGCTCATCGTCATGTACACCGCCGACATCGTTCTATACCATCTGACTGCCTCGCAGCCCCAAAAGATGGGCAGTGAGATTCGCAAGGAACGTTATGACCGGGCAATCAAATGGCTCGAAGGTGTGCAGGCCGGCAAAATCATTCCGGACTTACCCTTGAAAGAGGCCGATGACGGCTACTTAGGCTTTGGCATTTCGTACCGTTCATCCCCTAAACTTAGACACGACTGGTAAATCATGAGCAGAAAATCAAGACAGCGCAGGGCCGATCAGGAAAGCCGTACCAAAGCAGCCAAGCAGACTTCCATCATTATGGAACTGCACCGCTATGCCGAATTTTTTACCAAAAACGACATCGAGGACTGGCGTCGGGCATGGCAGAGCGCCATTGATCCGCGCCATCCGAACCGACAAAAGCTCTATGACATCTACCGAGACGCCATGACGGACTCGCATCTTTCCGGCTGTATACAGCAGCGCGTGGGGTTCGTCATGTCGCGCTCTTTCAAACTCGTCAACGAGAACGGCGGCCAGGACGAGGTCGCCGAGCATCTCTTCGACCACTCCTGGTTCAAGGATTTGTGCCGGCTATGCCTTGAATCGATATGGTATGGGCACTCGCTCATCGAGCTTGGCGACGTCATCACCGACGGTGACGGCCACCCGGCGTTCTCCGGCGTTAACCTTATTCCCCGCAAGCACGTGGTTCCTGAGAAAGGCCGCGTTGTGTCCCGTGCCGGTATGAACTGGGAAACGGGCATAGAATATCGCGAGCGTCCATGGAAGGACTGGCTTATTGAAGCCGGGCGTCCCGATGACCTGGGACTGCTGCTGAAGGCTGCGCTTCACACTATCCCTAAAAAACACGCGATGTCTTTTTGGGACTGCTTCGCCGAGATTTTCGGCATGCCCTGGCGTATCGCCCGAACATCGACACGCGACCCCAAGGCGTTCAAGCGGCTGGAGGATATGATATACAACGGGGGCGCCAGTCAGGGTATGGTATTCGGCATGGAAACGGAGATTCAGTTCGTGGAGTCAGGCAAAGGCGACGCCTTCAATGTCTATGACAAGCGCATCGACCGCTCCAATTCCGAAATCTCCAAACTGGTGATTGGTCAGACCATGACCATCGAGGATGGTTCCTCGCTTTCACAGTCGCAGACGCACCTGCAGGTATTCATGAACCTTGTGGAGTCCGACCGCGACATGCTCCGCGATATCATAAACAATCAGCTTATTCCTCTCATGGTCCTGCATGGGTTCCCGGTAAAGGGTTTGCGCTTTGAATGGAACGATGCCGTGGACTATACGCCGGAACAGCAGGTGGCATACGAGACCATGATTGCCGACCGCTACGAGGTGAACCCGTCTTATTTTGCCGACAAATACGGTATGCCTGTCGGCGAACTCAGAATTCGTCTTGCCACCAGTGAAGAGGAACAGAGGCGAATTGAATCCGAGGAGGAAAAAGAGGAAGTGAAAGAAAAAAGAAGGAAAGAGGAACGGAAGGAAGCAGAGATAAGGAGGGAGGAAAGAAATAGGGAACAAGCCATGAGCCGCTACTTCGACCTTCTTGACCGCCTAATGGAGAACCATAGCGCAGACGAAGTTGAGCGAATACTTCATGGCCCCCGCCCCGATTTTTTCGATTAGGCCCCTCCGACTACGAGGGGCTGCACCGACGCTATGCCCGATTGCTTGAGGGAATGCCGGAACTTGAGACGCTGGCGGCGCCGTCCGATGACATACGCAAGCGACTGTCCTCCCTGTTCACCGGCATGATGAAGTCACTTTTCAAGGAGAAGGGTGCCGAGTTCCGGGTAGAACTGGTGGCTGACCCGGCAGTACAGGAGTTCGTCAGCACCCATGCGTCGGCGATGGACTCGGCTTTTGAGAAGGTGAGCATGACCGAAGGTATGCGTCGGCGCCTTACCCGGTCGAATTACATTTTCTCCGGCATGAAGGCTTTCCATGAGCTGCATGAGGCCTTTCCGTCATTGCTCGATGAGAATGGCAATAGAAAGCCGTTTGAACAGTTTTTGAACGATGTTCAAAGCATTGACTCCACATATAACGGGAATTATCTCCGAGCCGAGTATAACTTCGTCAGCGCCTCTGCTGAAATGGCCGGACGCTGGGAGCAGTTCATGCGCGACGGCGACCGATACAATCTCCAGTACCGCACCCAGCGCGATGACAAGGTGCGTCCGAAACATGCTGCGCTTGACCGGGTGACGCTCCCGCCGTCCGATTCGTTCTGGGAGGAATTCTACCCGCCTAATGGCTGGAACTGCCGCTGCACAGTGGTCCAGGTACGCAAATCAAAATATCCGGCCACGAACCATGACGAGGCTATGCGCCTTGGCGACGAGGCTCTGCAGCGTGACACAAAGGGAATCTTTCGGTTCAATGCCGGCAAGGAAGGTAAGTCTGTACCTGACTACAATCCTTACACCATTCGCAAATGTTCCACCTGTCCCATCGCAAAAGGTGGTAAATCCGGTAAACTCACTGCATTCACACCAGACAATGAGGTCTGTCAAGCCTGCGCCATATTCCATGAATGTGCCGGCAATGCTGAAAAGTCTGCACGTGCCATTGAGCGTAAACATTATATGCGTGAAATGGCTCCGTTACTGGGTCGCCGATGTGCCAAATCCATTGATGAAGGTTCTGATATTCAGGTAGGGTTCTCCACTTACGGTAACAAACACTTGTTCTCTGACACGTTCGGGCGCTCAAGTGTGCTATCAAAAGACGATCTGAAAAATCTCGATACTCTTCTCGCGCAATCAACCTACGACGGAGAGTCTGCCCTGACACATTCAAGGAGTGACGGCATTGAGCATTTCTATTATTTCAAGACAACTTTACGAGGTCATGAGATAAGGCTCAATATAGCCAAACAAGTTGAAACCGACCCACATGGGCGAACCCGCGCATCTTACTTCCTCTACTCGGTCAACGACATATAAAAAAGCACCAAAGGCGGATCTTAGGACTAAATTGCCAGCTTACCATTCCCTCAGTGCTTTGTGCAAAATTACAAACAATTTCTGACATACAAAAGTTTATGGGAAATTTTATCTCATTTCTCAAAAAAACCAACCGCTACAAACACCTCATCGATGGTCTGATTGTCGGACTTCTCGCTTTTGGCGTCTATCCGGCACTCTACGCAGCAGGTGTCGCCAGTGCTTGTCTTGAGCTCAAGGATACCCTGGGACTGGATAGACTTCCTTATCACCCTGTCCGAAAGTGGTCTCGCAGCTCTGTTCTGGCTTATATTTTAACAGGATTCCATCTGGAACGGCAAATCATGTGTGAATTTACAGTCTGTAAGGCGATGTCCCTCAACTCAATAGGCCGTGTGGTCTATCGCGGCTACAACAACGCGAACGCAAATGGCGGCGTGTCGTACGCGAATGCGAATAACGATGCGACGAATGCGAACGCGTATGTCAGCTCGCGTCTGGATAACCAACAATCGGCGTACATCACCGGGAACGTGTTCCCATCGAGGTGCCGAGAGGGACAAGCCTCGGCAACCCTCTCCGCAAGGAAGAAAGCCGGAACATCAAGTGTTGAGTAGGGTTTGGTAGGCATTTGCTCAAAGAACCTGGACTCTGGGGCCGGAAGGCTGAAAATTCTTTTTTATTAACTCATGCACAGAGTAGGAAACATAATTCATGACGGTGTCGCTTATCCCAATGTGGTGTCGGCTTCCACTTCGAGACCACCATCAAGGCGGAGATGTTCGGCAAAGGTAAAACGAAATACGTCTTATTTGAAGACCTGGCCACATTATCGTCGTTCTATACCGGGGCGATGAAGTTCATTCAGGACACATTGGCGCAGGGTTGAAAGGCAAAGGATTCGATTGACCTGGCACTCTACACCGCTAACTGATCCAGCAGCCCTTCGGGGGAGGGCATAAAAATGCCCCCGGCCTGTTAAATAGTCGTCTCACTTACTCTTTAACGAACGAACCCACTGGGCCTCGGAGCCGGGGGCACTATGCCCTTGCTCGAGACCCAATGAGTTCGTATTATAAGTGAGACACTGCAAAATTACAAATTTTTCAGAACATGACCATATTTGAAATACTGAAATTCAACCGGGAATTGCTTGACAGGCTGAGAAAATCCGGCATTCGCCTCGAGGACGCCGACTATATAGACCTTTTCGTTGACTTCAACAAAATGGTCGCCGACGGCTGCAAGGTCACTTATACCGTGGCTCATCTTGCCTCCCGGTTCCATATAAGCGAACGGAAGGTGTATTCGCTTGTCAAGCATTTTCAAAGCGACTGCAATCCCGGTGCAGTGTAATCCCATGTCGCCATAGTGTGCGGCACATCGCCGGTGGTTATCTTTGCGGTGTCAAAAATACCATCCTATGGCAACAAACAAATACCACCAGATACTCCGGCGGATTCTTGACTCAGGCAAACGCCAGTCAAACCGCAAAGGCAATATCGTATATCTCATCAACGAGCAGCTCTCGCTTACCCCGGCCGACCTGCTCGATATTTTCGAGGGGCATGGCATAGCCCGCAAAAAGCTCCGGTCCGAACTGAAGCTCTTCATGAGCGGCGAGCGCTCGGTGGAGAAGTACCGTGAGGCCGGCATAAACTGGTGGGACTACTGCGGCTCCATCCTCGTCAACAGTTATCCGACCTATTTTGAGAAGCTGCCGCCGCTTCTCGCCAGGATCAATTCCGAGCGCCGCAGTTCCAAGAACTATGTCCTGTTCCTCGGCGCCACCAACGTGGAGAGCAACCAGGCTCCGTGTCTGTCGCTCGTTCAATTCCAGATTGAGGATTCGGAACTCGTTATAACGGCATACCAACGCAGTTCGGATGCCAACCTCGGCTTGCCGGCCGACATATACCATCTCTATCTCATGGCCCGGCACATTGATTTCCCGCTCAAGTCAATCACTCTGTTCCTGGGCAATGTCCACATATACGAAAACAACCTTGACGGCACACGCCGCCTCCTGGCCGGCGATGACGCTGTAAAATTCGAGCTGAACGTATGAGCAAGTTATATCTTTCGGCTCCGCTGCCTTTTGTCGGGCAGAAGAGGATGTTCGCCAAGCAGTTCATCGAGGTGATCAGACAATATCCGGCTGACACTGTTTTTGTCGACCTTTTCGGTGGCTCCGGGCTACTGTCGCATATCACAAAGCACTTCCACCCAGAGTCGCGTGTCATCTACAATGACTTTGACAATTACCGGCTGCGCATCAACAATATTCCGCGCACAAACCGGCTGCTTGAGTCAATCCGGCCCATTGCCTCGCAGTTCGACCGCCACAAACCGATAACCGGCGTTGCCAGGGAACAGATTTTTTCGCTGCTTGAGCAGGAGGAAAAAGAAACCGGTTTCCTTGATTTAATCACTCTTTCATCGTCACTGATGTTCTCTATGAAGTATAAGATGAGCATCGAGGGCATGCGCGGCGAAACGCTTTACAACAATGTCCGCAAAAATGGCTATGACCCATGCCGGGACTATCTTGCCGGACTGGAGATTGTTTCATGCGACTACCGTGAGCTGTTCGAGGAATTCAAAGACACGCCCGGCGTCGTGTTCCTGGTCGATCCGCCTTACCTCTCCACCGATGTAGGCACATACCGTATGTACTGGCGCCTTGCCGACTATCTCGATGTTCTGTCGGTTCTGCCCGGTCATAATTTCATATATTTTACCTCCGAGAAATCATGCATCATCGAACTGTGCGAGTGGATGGGGCGCCACCCATCGCTCGATGACCCGTTCGCCCGTTGCCAAAGGAGGGAGTTCAACGCGACGATGAACTACAATGCCAGCTACAAGGACATCATGCTGTTCACGATACCCGACCTCCCTCCAGACAACGCCGCCTGAGCCCGTTTTCTCGCTCATGTATCACCGATAGAGCCGTCACCCGATAAGGTAACGGCCCTCGCTCTTTCGGCGCGACATGGCGCGTTTATGGGGTCTTATTTCAATTGTCGGAATGCGACGCAGGTGTAGGTCTCGATATTCTCCACTATGTCCTCGTGATTGTGGTTGGTGGCACTGCTGTCGATGTCGAATTCCATGAAGGTGTTTCCGCATAGTCCGGCGACGAGCGCATGTATTTTGTCAAGCAGCCGGAAGTGCCCGGCATCGGTGTCAGCTCCGGTCCAGTCGGTGACCACATGGAGGTTTATCAGAGGCTGCGCACGGTATTCTACTCCGGGTACTATCTGTGCCCACTTGAACGGCACAAACTCGATGAACACGGCCGGGCGCGCCCATGGGACTTCCTGGTCGAGGAATTCCACATTGTGGTTCCACAGGTCGATGTGCTTGATTGCCCGCAGATACAGTTCGTCATCCATATCCGCGTCATCGGGTCTTTCGTAATACTCTCCGGCGCCATTGACGCACAGTGACTCAAGACGAGCCTTCAGTTTGCGGTATAATTCTTCTCTCATTTTTCGTCTGTTTTATCGAAAACAATGTTTGCCAACTCATCCAGTCGTTTCTGCATGGACAGGAACCAGTCAGTGTAGTCGTCTAAATGTCCGTCATATTCTTTTTTAAGTTTGTCTCGTTCCGCTTTTAGTTGGGCGCAACGCAACTTATGCTTGCGAAGGGTTCTCGGATAGACATGTATCATGTATACCATGATTACCAATGTCACACAGATGATTGATGTGATTATTATTGCTATCATTTGATATTGAAGTCTATGTTGTTTACGTACTCGTTCAGATTCTCTTCGATGATCTGGCGGACGGCAGCCTCTACTTCAGGAGAAGTTCCGAGGAATTTGCGCTGCGGTATCCGAATTTTGCTACCGACCCTCATGATCGCCATCGCTTTCCAGAAGTCAGCCTCGCTACTGAGCTGCAGGGGCCGTTTGTCATTGCGTCTTAAACCGTCCTTTTTGCGACCAAAGGAGCCGGTGGCGGAATAATATTTATACCAGAAGAAGCGTTTCATTTTAGCCGTAACGACTATCTCGCCTCCTTCGTTATGGATGGCTGCGGCCGGATGGTCGGTAAGAAATACTATGCTGCTGTCCCTGATCTCGCTCCGAATACTCTGTCGCAAGCCTCCTGTGTCAACGAGGATATGTCCTCCTGGCCGTGTGGGACTCTTTCGCCGCTCCCATGCTTGAGAGAAAAATCCTTGACGCTCGAAATTCTGGTCAAATTCATCGCCAAGCTCCACCTGTATGTCCCGGAGTATGCGCCCGAATATTTCCCGTATCTGCGCGTCAATGTAGGTCATCTCTCTTGCTTTTTTGAAGGTTCTTCCGGCAATAAATCAAACAGGTTCGGCATGTCGGACGCCACGACCGGGGTTTCAAGCCCTGCCGTGGCGTTCATCATGTTGTAAAAGGTGCGTTCGCTTATGGCATAAACCGGATATATGTATCTGCGCCATATTTCTCGGTTACTTAACCCGCTCCTGGCGTGTTCATCGTATATCCGATTTATGTCTGCGACGCGCTTTTTATAGGACATGCCGCGCTTGTTTGCCATTGTCTTTTACATGTTTTTTACAGGTCCTTTTGATTTCGGTCTGTACGGTCTGATGTCAAGTGTCATCTCACAGCTCACTGTAACCCTGCCGCTGCCCTCGCATTGGGGGCATGGGTCCAGGTTGCGTTGGGGAGCCTCGGTCGCCGTGATTCCCGTGCCCTTGCACATCCGGCAAAGGGCAATCTTGGGCGGTCTGGTGATTGCCTTCTTCATGACGCTGCTGATCAGTCCACATCGGTCATGCCGAGTGGGATGTAACACCATGCACCCTTGTCGTTTTTGTACTGGGCGCGGATGAATTTCTTTGAAATGGTGGGCTGGTAGGCCTCTTCGATGATTTTCACGCCCTCGAGAAACTGTTCGTTGCCGCTGTCCTCGGCCATCTTGCGGAGCTGAAGCACCCGGCTGGCCTTGATGTTGCCCTGTCCATCGCGGCTCAACAGACGCAGCACGGCGTTGACGAGAGCTTTGGTGGCATCATCTTTGGCCAGGCTCTCGATGTAACCTTTCACCATAGCAATACCGTCTTCTACGGTGTCACGGTAGCCGTCGATGGTGTTCACGCCGAGGATGACGCGCAGGGTGCTGTCGGAGTTGGTGAATGTGTGGCTGTTCTGGTCATCACGGGCCACGCCGGTGATCTCGGCCTTCATCTTGAGGATAGCCTCGAAGTTGCCGAAGATGGTTTCCTTGACCAGTTTGATCTGTTCGCTCAGTTCGCGGAGCTGCGGGATGGTGGTGGCAATTTCGTCATCTACCATGCTTGCATAGTCCTGGCGCATCTGCTTGCGCTCCTGCTCACGGCGTTTTTTCTCTTTCTCGGCCTTGAAAGCCTCGAATTCCTGACGTTCTTCAGCCGTCATTTCTACTTGTTCTTTTTCACTCATGTCAATTATTTTTTGATTAGTTGTATATCTGTCCCGTTGGTCCGATAGGTACCACGAATACTTGCTGTTGTTTTTGTTGAGACTGGGATTCCGGCATGGATACAGGCTTGTGGTTGATGCCTCCCTTGCGCTCGATGCTGCGGAGTTTCCGGCGCAGTTCCCGATGCTCTTCGGCAGTGATATAGTAGAAATCCTTGCCGATGATTCTGGCATCCCGGCACAAGAGGTTGACGCGGTTCCAGTCGGTGGTATCGACACCCATCTTCTGCATGAGCTTGAGGGTGGCGCTACGCTCTTTACGGAGTTCGTCCTTTTGCCCGGTTTTGCGCTCGAGGTCTTCGCAACATTTATCGTATTCGGCGCGGCTCATCTCCCGGAGGCTGTCAGTGCGCCCGTTGGTGTACTGGTAAACGATGCTCTTCTTGACATCATCCCGGTCACCACTAGGGTTCAATGCCCTGATGGCGGTGTAGAACCGTCCGAAGTTAGTTACCTGCTGTTTCATTGTTTCCTTCGCTTTCGTTCTTTGCCTTGAGCATTGCAACCAAGGTATCTTTGGGAATATACCGGGCAACCCCAAGTGGATACATTTCCACATATTCGGCTATTGCCTGTTCCGATGCATATTCAAGATTCTTCTCGACGAATCTTGCCTTTGCGGTTCGTCCTAATTGACGAAATACCCATTCAATGTTTTCTGCCATTATTATTTATATTTAAGTTACTTAATCGAGCTCTCTCCTTGAGGACTACTGTCCGGTTGCAATAGCTGCAGCAGCGTCCTTCATCTTTGATCGGCCACGGGTCGTTGCCGTATTCCGTAACCTCTTTGCCGCAGATGCAGCATCTGAATTTTGTCTCACTCATATTCGTTTATTTAATATTGGGTTTCCAGTCTATCGTTACAATGGCGACAACCTCGCCGGTTCCCTCACAATCCGGGCATGGAATCGTCTCCGGTTCTTTCTTGCCGGAATAAAACCAGCCTTTGCCACCGCAGTACGGACACACCATCGGAGGAATCATAAAAGTCTCTTTGCGGATGCGACCGTCCGGCTTTACATCTATCGTTATCTTTTTCTCGCTCATAATGGTTTCACTCCGAAAATCAGTTCTACATCCTGCCCGGCAAAGTCCTGGAACCATTTGCATAGGGCATATATTTGATTGTGCAGCCGTTCCTCGTCACGTATGTCCAGTTCTGCTAAAATCTCTTCAGGCCTCTTGCGACGGATGAAGATTCGTTTATACACTTCCCGACCGTTGACAATCGCCGAGGGGGACGCTTTATCGCTGGTGTATCCTAAGCCTTCTGCCTCGGCGTCTATTCTATCTCCGGCAGAGAGATTGTATTCTCGTCCTGTAACCGGGCCTATGTATGCTTCTTTGCTCATGTCAATCCAAGTTGTTACTGGTTCTTAGTATGCCTTCCTTCCATATCACATAGTGCGCTCCGGCTGCCGGAATGAATCGTCCCTGACAGTATGCACGGTATCCGCTACATCTCACTTTCACACCGGCATCGTATTTCAGTTTCTGTGCCGGTTTGCCGAATGGCTGACCTTTGTACTCCCAGCTGACATAGATGAAGGTCTTTCTCGGGAAGGTGCGCCGCAGCAGCTCGGTGTCCTCATAAGTCCATTTGCTGCTTTGGAAACTGTCGATGATGACGAATTTCGGGCTTTTCCTGTTTTTCAGGCGGCCAATCAGTTCTTCTACGGTGTCACTTGTCACTATCCGGAACCGTCCCTGCACCTCGTTCATGTGAAACCGCTGCAGTCGCTGCTGAAATGACTGGCTCACACCTTCCTCATAGCTGAGGTAAAGGACGGTGCCGTGGTTGGTAAGTTCTTTGGCGAGCTGCATCACAAAACTACTCTTGCCGCTTCCGCTCGGGCCGTGGATTAGCCATGTTTCGTTTGTCGAAGGATAGCCGAAAGCACATGCCCACTCACCGCCCCAGGACAGTGTCGTATAGGTCTTCTGAAGGACCTCCTTCGGACTATATGCTCGCTTGGCCATCGTTATATTTCCTCTTGAGTCTTTTTCAGTTCTGCTATAAGCAAATCTGCTTCTGCTACAGCGTTCTTAACATCATCCTCTCTTGATGTCAAGAGTTTTCTCCGTTCCATATAGACGGCGAATGCTATCTCGTATCGACGCTGCTCCCAGTCGGGTTCAGCATCCTGCGCCTTGCGCATCATTCGGTTGATATTGATAACCGAGTCCATATACTGCTTTTCAATAACTGTCATAATTTTTTACGTCTTGAGGTTTTATGGGGGAACTTATAGCACCATCCCATGATTTTTCCCAACTTTACACCTTCGGGCAAAAGTCCAAAAGTGTTGACTTTTACGATGCCTAACTTGGGGCATACGCGACCTAAATGAAGGTCTATATATTTGCCATCCTGAAAGACCACCCGAATCTCACGCCGCTTGTTGGCCTTTGCCAACTCTGATGGATCTTTCAGTACTCTTCGGCTACCATCTGCAAACGTGACTTTGATCTTGAAATCCATCATTGCCTTTTAAGTTTTTCAATTTCGGTATATACTCGGCGCAGACCGCCCTGGGTCTTGCGGACGATGGCGGCGATGTCTGTTCCCTCCGGGGCATTGACTTTCGCCACTATCCGTGCCTGTTCGTTGAGGAAGGCACGGCGGTCATCGGCACCATCCGGGACTATCTTGCAGTAACGGTCGCCGTAGCGGCTAAGCATCTCGGTATATCCCACCTTCTGGCACTCGATGGCGCGATTGATTTTCGCCTTGAGGCCGTCGGCTCCCATCATATACCAGGCGCAGCACCGCTCGGTGGCATTCCACAGAGCCTTGAGCTCGAGGAAGGCTTCATACTGGAGGTCGCCGGCCTCATCAAGGATGATGATTGGGTTCTCGAGGCTGCGCAGGTAATACACGAGGTCATCATACACATCCGCATACCGGCCTCGGCTGTCGACGCCGAATTCGGCAGCTATTTTACGGATCAGCTTGAGTTTGGTCTTGACTTGCGAACAGTCGATATAGACCGCATTCCCGTGGGTCTTGACATAGTGGCGGGCGGTATAGGTCTTGCCGATGTTCGGTAGGTCGCACAGGATTCCACTCAGTCCGGCACTCTGGTACAGTTCCAGTTGGGCGGTTATATACTGGAAGGTCGGGGTCTTGGCCGCCACCCATTCGATTTCGCCGCGTAGGTTCACTCCGAGCTTACGGGCGATGCTTATCCAGTTGGCATCGCTGAGAACCCGGTCGGTCTGGCCGTTTTTGACGGCGCTGTACACCGAGGTGGTGATGCCCAGCGAGGCGGCATGCTTTGCGTCACTCGGATAGTTGGCGCGGTTCGCCTTTATCGCGGCGAGGATTTTGTTTTTGATGTCTGTTGTAATCATATTCTAACAGTGTTATAATTTCGTTTTATGAATCCTGGAATGCAATCTTTCCCCAGTCCATGTCGGCGAAGTTCCGGCGGTGGTTCTCGCCGTCGAGTTGTTCCGGTTCCTGCGGTTCTGGAGCTGCCGCAACGAGGTCTGATATGGATTCAGGCTCTTCGGCGACGGTTTCACTCCGTTTCATGGTACCGATACGCGGAACAGCGTTGTCATCGAGCCATTTCCTGTGCCTTGACACCATCTTACATTGCTCCTGGTATTTCCGGGCATCGTCCTCAGTCTGTTCGGCCATCACGCGGTTGTAGGTTTCCACCTTCCGGACCTTGTCGATGAATCTGTCACCCTGATAAAGAAATACCTCGGAGGGCTTTCCTTCGTCATCCGGGAGGTAGTACGCGGTGACCCTGTAGTTGTTAGGTTCAAGGCGCTCTATCACCTCGGGGCCGCTCAGCCACCAGTCCTCATGTGCCACGCGGACGGTTGAGTTCCTCCTTACGCTCGTAGGTACCGCTTCGCCGATATAGCGGCTGAGGGTCCGGGCATCGTAAGGCAGCAGGGAGGGGTTGATGTTGGCCTCAAACACCTGCCACCGGGTCATGCCGGGATATTTTTTCTGATTGGGATGCAGGGTGTGGTTCCACTCGTAGTTGTCCTTACGGTCATCGGCCACAATTTCCTCAAAGCTGTAATAACGCTGGTCCTCGTAGGTGTCGTTGGTCTCGTCGCTTATCTTCTTGCTCTCGGTGCGGTTCTTGCCCTTGCCATAGAAGCGACCGATCCCGGCATGGTTCTTATGGGCTATACTGCGCTTGAAGGCGCCGTTCAAAGGCTCGGCGTATTTCTCCTGGGAGTTCTGGGGTGCACAGAAGTGTACGAACTGAAACACCTCGCCGGCACGGAGGAATCCGTCCTTGTACTTCGTCATGAGGTGGGTCTCGACCTCTATGCCGCCGGGGATGCCCCAGCCGTTCTTACTGATGAGCCGGAACATATCCCGGAAGCAGTCAACCACAAGGGCGTCATCCTTGCCCCGGGAATAAGCGGCTCCGATACGGCACTGGCTGACCACATCATAGGCGTAATAGGCATGCACTCGCTCGTTGCCTTTCATGTGGCGCGGAAGGTCGACGTCATCCATTGTAATCTGCGACAGTGAGAAGTCGCCGTTGTGCCGATGCATGTGCGGCATCTGTTCGTGATAGAAGGCCATTCGGCTGCGGTGGCGCTGTTCCAGGAGGTACTTGTTCTTGGGCCGGTTGAGATAGTTGGCGATGGTGGCATCACTGGGTATCCACGGCTCCTGTCCCTTCTTGGCAAACTCGTCCGGGTTGAAGCATTCCCCGGTTGCGATGTCATAGACCTCAAGCTCGCCGCAGAGGAACATGATATACATTTCCCGCACCGTGGTGTTGTAGGGCTGGTTTTCCAAACCGGCGATGCCGAGTATCACGCGCTCTTCCTTATAGGTCATCAGCCGGGCGCTCTGGTTGCCGTACTTGCCGCTGATCAGACTGCCATAGCCTTCCTTGCGGTACTGGGCCACTTTCTTCCTGAAGCGGTAGGGGGATGACGGCAGCGTGTGTCCGAACTGCTCCCTGAGATTCTCTATGGCCTTGGCCATTTTCTCCCACTGGTAACTTTTGCCCATCATCCTTTGGGCGGTTGACGCCCGGTCGTAAAGCCGGATACAGGCATTGATCACCGAGGCGTTGATTGCATATTCACGCGCCTTCTCAGCGGTAGCCTGGTCGCTCGGATATTGGGATGCCCAGTCAAGGAAAAACTTTACTGCTGCCTGGTCCAGTTGGTAGTTCTCCCGGAACCATCCGGCTACAAGCACCTCGTCGCCGTTGCCGAGAATCTCCTCGGCTTTAGCCCGGTATTTGTCAGGCAGCGAGTCAAGTACTATCAGGGCATAATTCCCGGCACCTTTGCCCTGACGAGCCATTTCAAAACGCCCACGGCGAGCCATCTGCTTGTAGTTCGGCTCGGTCATGATACCGTTCCCTACAAGCTCGCGCTTCGATACGCATAATCTTCCGCCGTAGTATTCCATAGCAATAAGATGTTAGAGCGCAGCAGCCACTCTTTTAATTTCGTCAATCTGACTCAGCATAACATGGTCGTATCTTGCCACCACATCACCTTTGGGGCCGAACACCGTGCCTTCGCCGGTCTGCTTGTCAAGGTAGATTTCTGCCCGGTTCGGATACACCGCACGCCAGCAGCTGTCAGAGTCAAAGAAGAATTCTCCCTCTTTGCAGACATAGTATGTGCAGCCTCCGTGGTGTTTGACGGCGGCGAACCGTATCTTCCTGGCGAGGTCGTTGTCGGTGCGGAAGGCGAGGGCATTCTTGACGCAGCGCTCGCAGATAGCCTTGCCCTTTACCTTGAAGGTGCGCTGCAGGGCCTTGATGCCTTCCTTGTTGACTGAAATGTACTTGTTCATTTTCTCACTTATTGAG